>CAZJDS010000010.1:937-25298 GCA_964544795.1 uncultured Alkaliflexus sp.
GTATTGGAGGTTGCTACAAAAGCAATACGTCCAGGAAGATCTTTAACCAAAAAACCTCCTTCAGGCATAAAAGTCAATTGAGACTCAGACTGCCTAACTTCCTTTCGTGCAGACTGAGTTGATCTTCTAATTGGAAAATTCTCTTTCTTTTGGGTAGTTATTTGTCCATCGTCCTTTACAGAATCGATAGGCATAAGAAGAAATTCTTTCTCATAAAAAAAAATCTCTCCCGCATTACGCATATAATTGGTGTAGGCCAATAATTTTATTTTAGCCGAATAATCGAGAATAGGAAGTTCTAATTGACCAAACGCCCTGCCATTATCCAATTTAAACAGGTGTTTGCTCAAAGGTTGATTGGCCATGTCAAACACTTCAACGTAAAGAATTTTCTCTAACTTGTCGAGCAAGTGTGTATTGGCATTGGTGAGCCAAGCACTAAACCAAAGGCTGTCGCCAGCGTAATAATAATCCCGATCGGTCTGCAAATAAAGTTTTTGCGGATAAGTTAAGAAGGAATAACGTTCTATCTTAAAAGAGAGAGTTTTTGAAACTGAAACTGTGGATTGAGAAAACATTATGAATGACAAACTACTCAATAGTATCAAGATAAAAACTCTTTTGATGAGCGACATAGGCATAAATTAACTCTGATTTATTTTAAACATCACTTTTAATACTTTTTCTCAATTACCACCTCTTTAAAATAGTGTTGTAAAATCTCCTGATAGGAATATCCTTTTTCACTCATAACTGCAGCACCAATTTGGCATAACCCCACACCATGTCCCCAGCCTGCACCACGAAAAGTGAAGGTTTGAGGAACCCCCTCAATAATATCAGAGCAATTTACTACAAATGCAGAACTATACAAATGCGACGACGATAAGGCTTTTCGTATCTCCAACTCTTTACCGATAATGAAAGCCCCTTCCACGCCAACAATTTTCAATCTGACAATTCGCCCTGAAGCTCCACGTTCCAATGCTTCTATCTTAATTACATCGCCCAAATCCAATCTGATTTTAGCTAATAAAAGCTGTTTAAGTTCTTGTTGTGAATAAGAAATCGTCCAACGATAAAAATCGGTGGTTTTCTGATCGTAATTATTCAATACTTGCGACAGTATAGCCCCCTCTTTCGTATTGCAAAAAGCAGGAGGAGAATCTTCTATCCAATCTACTGCATTTTTTTCTAAAGTAAGATCTGGAAATGAGTCGCTGTCCATATGATCAGGCAATGCGGTAAGGTAGGGATGTGATATGGGTTCCCACACATTTTCAAAAAGTTCGGTGGCACCCCCACAACATTTACTGTACCGAGCATCACAAATTTTACCGTTATAAGATAGAACTTGTCCAAAAGTAGATTTAATAGCTTCTTGGACTGTTAAAGTAGAGGATTTTGTAATTCCTTGATATCGTTGGCAATGATCATCGGCACAAACATCATAATTAAGATGATCTTCGCGATCGTACCATTTTACTCGCTCATTTTCTGAAATAAAAGTGGTTGAATAGGCATCACCCTCTTTAAGGGTTTGTTCTTTCTCAATTTGCGCCAAAAGCCAACTGCGGGAAATTACCGCATGTGCTTTAAGCAACTCTTTTGAAGAGGTGGCACTCATCTCTGATGAAATAACACTCAAAAGATAATCTTCTAAAGGGAGAATATTCACAGCTGTAATCTGACCTTCTTCTTCAATAATTTTTAAACACCCTTTGAAAACTTGATTTTCAGACTGTTCCCAATGAAACTCTTTTCCTATCACTACTTCATGCAACTCTATAGAAGTAGTTTCGTAATTTTCTGGTATCAACAAAAAAGGAAGTTTCACCTCCCATTTTCTTTCATTTCCAGTCAATAGAAGAGTTTCCCCATCAATAGTGGCAATATATTCACCTGTAAAAAGTTCTGTGGAATTGTGGTAATATTTTCCATTTAAACAAAAAGAGAGTGCTTTTTGAGTAACAATTCCTACTGAAATATTGGGTTGCATAGAGCTGATGATTTTCAAATATTTATTTCTGCTATCAATATATGGATGATTTTCAAATATTCTAAGTACTTTTCATTGTTGAAGTTTTTATTTTTCCAAATCTAATCTATCTATAACGTAACATTGCATTATTTAAGTTGCTAAATGTATCCCACATATAAATAAAAGAGATATTTATTAGCCTTAATAAATAACTAAACATTTCATATCTTCCGCATGTTTAAGAGTCATAGTTAATTTCTTCTTATGAAAGCCACTCCCCTGCATAGAAAGTTTCAATTGAAAGATCTCCCTTCCTTACTTAAAGAAACATTTAAAGAATGAAACGACGACGACCCGTGGCGGCTGAGTGCTATAATTGCCTATTATGCAATTATCTCATTACCTGCTCTCTTGATAATTATTATCAATACAGTGGGAGCTATGTGGGAAGAAGATATCGTTCAAGGAAAACTCACCAATGAAATATCTTCAGCTCTTGGTAACGATGCTGCACAATCCATTCAGTCCATAATTGATAGTACCCAAGGCGGTAATAAAAGCACCATATCCACCATAATTGGAATTGCCACTTTGATTTTTGGTGCCACAGGAATTTTCTATCATCTACAAATTTCTCTAAATGCCATATGGAATATTAGAGTAAAGCCCAAATCGAATATTTTAAAACTCGTTATAGATCGGGCACGCAGTTTTGGCTTTGTCTTGGTTATTGGCTTTTTACTTTTGATTAGTTTCTTTATCACGACAGTTATATCTGTTTTAACAAACTATTTGAGTGCAATATTCGGTGATACACTCATCTATATATCATTTTTGACAGATATTTTATTGTCAGTTGGAATTATTTCTGTGCTCTTTGCTTTGATGTTTAAATATTTGCCTGATGCTAAAATCCAATGGCGCACAGTATGGATAGGTGCAATTATAACTGCTGTTCTATTTGTATTAGGGAAGTTCTTGTTGGGCTTATATCTTGGCAAAGCCAATCCAGGCTCAACCTATGGAGCTGCGGGTTCAATTATTTTAATACTTCTATGGGTATCCTATTCCTCTTTAATTCTCTTTTTTGGAGCAGAGTTCACTTTCGTCTATTCTAAAAGATATGGAATTGGAATAAGGCCCAATGCAAATGCGGTATTGATAGAGACCAAAGAGATTGTTGTAGAAGAAGGTGTTGAAGATGAAAGTTAGCATTTACTTAACAACATACAATGAAAGTCAACGGTTGCATTATATTTATAAATAACAAAGATCTCAAGAGTATTAGATCTCTAATTCAGCAATTCTATTTTTCAAATACGACAACTTTGATTGTTTTTCAAAGCTAAAAGTTTTAGATTCTTCGATGACAAAATTCAATAAGTATAGCGCTTTCTGATAATATTTAAGGCTTTCATCCTGTTTTTCTTGAGCGTAGTTTAATTCTGCTTGCGCATAAAATAATTCGGACAATATTTCTAAATGCCCGTTTGAATAGTTGTATTCCTGGATAAGTGAGTCGGTCAAATTACGTAACGGGATTTTATCGAAGAAAATAACATCTCGTTTTAACAAATCCTGATAAGCATGATCAATTAATAAAGTTGCTTCTTGAAAGTCGCCTTTTTTAATTCGTCGTAATATCTCGGCGACAAACAGACCAAGCATCTCTATCATTCTTAATATGAAGTCTTTTTGGTACATTGTTTTAAATCAGAATTCAACTCAAAATTTCTGCGATAATTTATGCACATATTCACGAACTAAAATAATGTTATTAGATGGCAAATTAAAATCAAAATTTTCTTTTAGCCTATATCAAGAGAGTAATATTCAATAACATTCTTTGTTTCCAAGTACAACAGATTATCTATCTGAACCACTTCAACTGTATCATATACAAAACCTTCCATTTAAAACAGTGCTTTCTTTTTTGAAATGCTTTGTAGGGTAATTGGACCTCGATTAAATAGAAATGAATAATCGGGAAACTCTTCTAATTTTAAGGCTACAATGGAATCCTTCGACTTTTCATCTGTTATTTCTTCATAAAAAGTAAATATTCGAAAGCTCTTTTCTTCAATGGCACTTGATATATAGATACCTACCAATTCAAAGTCGTCGCTGGATTTTTCACAGAAAAAAAGGCAACTGCCATAACCAAAACAACAATTATTTTGTTCATAAATGTTTTTTATGATTATCCGTTTTTGCATCTAAAATAAAACTTTATTTTCTTCAATTACCCCATCCCTAAAGGGAGTGAAGAAAATCAATTGCTCTCTTTAGGGGCGGGGTCAAACAATCGGTTTTCATGTTATTCTATTAAAATTAGGTATAAAAATGGATATACATTAATTTTTATATTGGTTTTTAAAGTTCCTGAAATAAAAAAGAATTCAAAAAGAGTTCATTATTCGAAAATAAAAACTACTTATAAAACGTATGACGATCTTCATGAATGCTACAAATTGTTACTCTATATCAAAGTCACCTTTTAATCAATCTCTTTTTTAATTGATCAAACTCCTTTTGAGAGATTGCTCCATCATCCAAAAGGTTTTTAAGCTTCACCAACTCATCTGCAGTAGTAAAGTGAGAATTTCTATTTATGCTATCGCCAAAATATGCTTTAGAATCAGATGACGAATTATTGGGTGAGGAACGTGAAGCTAAAGTCATGTAGTAAGTACAAATCTCTTTAATTAGTCGTGCATTTTTCTTAGAAAAGCCATGTATAACCACTGAATCATTACCAGTACTTTTAATGGAGATAGAGGCACCAAATAGATGCTTATCAACAAATATTCCTGTAATATTTTTAAAATTCAAACTATCAGAATCGTAAGAAATCAAATGCCAGTTTCTTCTTTTATATTCAACAAAATCAGACGTAATAGTTATTATATCAGGTGTAAACGGATTGTAATCACCCCTGAAGATACGAAGTGGATAAGATGATTTAAAAATGGTTGTTTTTTCCATAGCTGATCAAATATACAAATTAAACTACCGTATGTTGAACCAACCTACTCCTTAATATTGGATCTTAACCTGTTTCTTATTTCTAAAATCGATCACGACTTGATTGTCAGAAGGTGAATAATGTATATTAGTTACAGGCACCAGGTCTTTATCAGTCCATTTCTCACCAGACTTCTTCCACAATTGCAAAGTGGCAAAAATGGTATTTTCATCTCCATTAGGGACAAAGTCAGCAAAAGCCACAATAACCTTGCTATCACTACTAATAGGATGCAGTTCTAGCGAACTAACTACCTCAGTATCTTGCCAACCAGACAACGGGATCATTGCCAATTGATATTCACCATTATCAATGATGGTCGCTTTATAACCATTCAATTCACGAGTCTTCACTTTTATACCATCTCCTTTATCGGGCAGTGCATAATGCCCCAAACGCATAGAAACAGGTTTTTTACTTAGCTGTCTGTCCACTCTTAAAATTCCATTGGGAAGTGGAAAATCAGCAAGATTCATCGCCATTTGATTATTGGTTTCTAAAACTACGTCACGATAATAAATCTCATCTTCAAATTTCTTGAAAGTATAAAGCCGAAAAGTCTCCCAATCTTTACGATCATTTTTAAACAGATAGTTCATGGCTACTTCGCCATTGGCACCATCGGCCTGCCAGTGAAAAGCAGTGTTATATGCCAATCGATTATAATTCTCCGAAGAACGAAATTTTTGCCAATCATCGGCCACACGTTCATGACACCATGCACGTACTTCTGATGCACCGATATTTGGATAATTGGTAATCAAGATCTTTGAACTAGGTTGGAATTTGTTGTACACTTGATCTTTCTCAAACTCCTCTTCCCAAGCACCGTTATTCTCCTTTGCCGTCCAGAAAGGATTCCCTTCTGGAACTAACAATCCAAAAAAGAACTTCCCCATCCAATAAACGCTTCCACGACAGCTGTAGTTCTGTACTGCAGGTTCAAAAGCTCCGTAAAATCCAAGAGTGGGAACCCGATCCTCGAACATGTCTGGATTTTGAAAAAACTGTAATAAGGTAGAAGAAGCAATGCGTCGCATCCATCCATAATTGATAGAAGAGTCAGGTTCCAGCCCCATTAACGGAAAGGGTACTGCCGAAGCTATACGGTAGGAAATACTCCTTCCCCACATAATCATTTCACCATTAGCATCAAATAAATAGGGATAATTGTCTGGTAAATCAGCAAAATTGGCCTTAAACTGATTTGCATATTCAGGATAAAAGCGATTTCCATATAATTCAGCCCACAACATTCCATACATCTGAAATGCCCACATACTGTAAAAATCATAGGCTGGACTGTCGTTGTACCAGCCTTCACCCCGATACTGTGTAAGTGATTTTTTAATGTAGTCAACCATCATTGGCTCGTCAATCTCATAGCTATGGTCTTTAAAAAAACTCAAAACAAAAATATTGAAGAAACGCCAGTTGGAAGCGACTGTTGGTCCATTTCCATAACTAATCATTAAAGCAGCCAAATTATCTTTTGTCTCCTGATCTAAAGGATCCCAAAGTACTTCGGGAGCAACCGAAAGAGAAATTGCCAATGCGCCAAATTCAACCAATATTTGAGAAGGACCAGCATTATGGGGCAAATGCTCAATATACATTGGGCTATCTGGATTAATCAGCTGTATCATTTGATGATGATAGTAAGCGGCGACTGGAATATTGTTCACTATTAAATCGGGATTCTCTCTTAATAAGGGTGCAGCAACAAATAGAGTGCGAGATAAGCCTTCTAAATTCTCTGTTACATTATAAGAGTTGTCTTGAGGATAACTCTTACCTAGCTGTTTTGGAAACCGCATTGGATCGTCCAAATTTTCAATATAACTGAAAGCTCCTTCCAATAAATAGAGTGCTGCATCCTTCCAATGCTGTCTGGTAACACCCGTATAGGGACTAACTGAATAATCGGGGTTTTCCACCTGAAAAACACCTTCAGGAACTTCTTTACGTTGAGTCTGTTCTGAAGAAGAACAAGCCTGAATAAACAATCCAACAAGAACAAGAGTCCCAATGACTTTGATATTAAGATAATTCATAATAAACAACTTCATTTAAAAAAAATATCATTTTCTAAAGATCAAATTCCGAATAATTGAAACTTCTATAAAATCAAATTCTTACTTAACAAACTACTTGTTTCACGCTAAAATTCTTCATAATAAATAAACTAAGAATATTGTACCATAGCAAAAACAGGACACACGTAGATCGCTTTTATTTTTTTTTGAATAAGAAGACCCTAATTTAAAGAAAAATATCTCTATGTCCAATGGTTAAATCCATCTTCTTGCACTACATACAACTTAAAGAGTTAATGTAATCGTTTTGAGTTCGTTTAAAGCACTTCAAATTTTGGTTTTTTATTTGATTATAATTTGTTTTTCAGTTGCCCTTAGGAACTCGCACCAATAGCCATTAGCTACGCTGATCTTCGATTCCCTGTTGTGATAATCTATTCTCACGCTCGTTTCATAGCTTTTTTTTTGAATACTATTTCATAAGGAGACAAATTTCCATGAAAAAGAGGATGCCTTACTATCAAGACACCCTCTTTCTATATTTAAAATGAGTTCTTCTATCCCAAGATGGAAATTAAAACTCCCGCAGCAACTGCAGAGCCAATCACACCAGAAATGTTGGAAGCCATGCAGTACTGCAAAATATGATTACTGGTATCATATTTCAATGACATTTCGTTTGCTACACGCGAAGCCATTGGAACGGCACTTAAACCTGTGGCGCCAACAAGAGGATTGATCTTCTTCTTAGAGAAAAGATTGTAGATTTTCACAGCCACAATTCCACCTGCAATGGAAATAGCAAAAGCTAAGAAACCGCCTACAATAATCCCCAATGTCTGAAAGTCCAAAAATACGGTATGCGTCATGGTTCCACCCACTGCCAATCCTAAGAAGATGGTTGCGGTATTCATTATTGGTCCTGTTGCAGCATCCGCCAAACGTTGAGTAGTTGAACCAATCTCTTTAATTAAATTACCAAAGAGTAGCATACCTAACAAGGGTACAGATGAAGGCACAAAGAAAGCAATAACAACACCTAAAATGATAGGAAACAAAATCTTCACCAACTTCAAATTCTTAATTTGATGCTTGGGTGGGTAAAGCTTGTCTTGTTGCTTCATGTTTATTTTAAATTCCTTTTTTGTCATCAATAAATTGGCCACAAAAGGTACAATCACGGGTACTAACGCCATATAAGAATAAGCAGCAATAGCAATAGGTCCCAACAAATGAGGAGCCAACATAATGGTTGTGTAAATGGCTGTTGGGCCATCTGCACCCCCGATGATACCAAGAGAACCCGCTTCTTTAGGTGTAAATCCAAGAGCAATGGCACCTAAGATGACAGAAAAAATACCAATCTGTGCCGCAGCGCCAAAGAAAGCCAATCGAAGGTTTCTCAGCATGGGCCCAAAATCGGTAAGTGCGCCAACTCCCATAAATATAATAGGGGGCAAAAATCCTGTTTTGATCAATGAATAATAGAGATAATTCATGATTCCATATTCGCTGGCAATCTCAAAGAGATTCAAATACCGCCCTTCTGGAAGCTCAATCATTTCTGCGGGAACTACTCCCATTCCACCCCCAGGTAGATTGGCCAATATGATTCCAAAAGCGATAGGAACCAAAAGTAATGGCTCATATTTTTTAGCAATTCCCAAATAGAGTAACAGGAAACCAATCAACAGCATCAGCAATACGCTTGGTTCAGCTATGATGTCGCCTAATGCTGTCATTTTATATAATTGATCTAATATGTTCATTTGAACAAGTTTTGATGGTAAGCTTTTCAAAGCAAATATTCACTTCAAAAAGAGAAAGTAAACAGAATGAAAAATGAGAAATCATAAGAATCGATTAACAGGGAAGTTACCTCCCCTGTTAATAATGATTGATTTATGACAATTCAAAAGCTTATTGGATATAAACCAAAACGTCATCTTCTTCTACATCAGCGCTGTTACTTACCTCAATTTTCTGAACCACTCCATCTCTATCGAAACGAACGGCATTGTAAGTTTTCATAGCTTCGATATATCCTACCAGATCACCAGCTTTAACTTTATCACCTACTTTAAGAGCGGTTTCGCTACTGTCTTTAGTGAAATAGAACTTACCCTCCAATGGAGAACTGACAGGCTCACCGGCACCACCTGATAAAGGAGTTGTCTGTGGAGTTGCGGCGCTAACAGTAGGTGCCGGAGCAGCCTGACTGCCATCGTAAGAGACAGAAACCACAAACTCCTCACCATTCACATTAATGTTCATGGTTGAAGGTTTCCAGTCGGCAGGTAAAGAAGAAGTAGCAGCTTGTCCGTTATTGTTCTCTTTGGCTTTAATCTCTGCAATTTCTTTGTTAAAATTCTCTTTGGCCTGACCTGATTTGTACATACGGTACTGTTCAGGATGCATAGCCAACTCGAACAACTCTTCGTCGTCTTGACCATAATCCCAACCATTCTTGTCCATTTCAGCACGGAAAGTATCCAATGCATTAGGATATGGATCTTGTGGATGACCTGTGTAGAACTCACGACCTTCTTTCTTGGCAATGGCTAAAATCTCAGGAGCAACTGTTCCTGGAAGTTGACCACTTTTACCCAATACCATATCCCAAATATTATCAGCAATCATACTCCAACGTTCACCACCTTTTTCAAGTTGGATAACATTCATGAGTGCAGCGTTTTTAACGTATTGGCTAAATGGAGTTACCAAGGGAGGATTCCCCAACTTGGGCCACGCATATTCCACTTCGTCAAAAAGCTTAATGAGCAAGTCATCTTCTGTAAGCTCTGGCTGATTGTTCTTTACTTTCCACTTATTCAAGCTGGCTAAATTTTGGGTTAAATCTGCCATCAAACTTCCCATCATACCGCCTGGTAGTCCTGGTCCGATGAGTAAAGAGTTCATCAAACGATTTTTAGGACTGATGAAATAACCTAAGAAATCATCCATAAACTCTTGCGTAAGACTACGAACTTTCATGTAGGCCTTCATGTTGATCTCTGGCACATCAAAACCATCGTCTTTCAACATAGCCTGAACGGTAAGAAGGTCAGCATGACCAGTTCCCCATGAAAGAGGCTCCATACCCACATCAATTATATCTACACCCGCTCTACAAACTTCTAAGATGGTAGCCACTTGAAAACCAGGTCCTGCATGGCCGTGATAAGTTAGAGGAATGGTTTTGTTGATGGCTCGAATACCTTTAACAATTTTACCCAACCAGGAAGGTCTGGCAATACCTGCCATATCTTTTAAACAGATTTCATCAGCACCCGCATCCATTAGTTTCTTAGCCAAATCCACAAAATATTCAACCGTGTGAACATCAGAGTAAGAAATACTCAACGCAGCTTGTGCAATCATTCCACCTTCTTTGGCATATTTTACTGAATCGATAATATTACGAGGATCGTTCAATCCACAGAATGAACGAGCAATATCGGTTCCTTGCTTCTTTTTTACTTTGAACATGAGCTTTCGCACATCTGCAGGAACAGGTGTCATGCGTATGCCGTTCAAAGCACGCTCCAACATGTGTGTTTCTATTCCAGCATCATTAAATGGCTTAGTCCAAGCTCTAACAGCTTTATTGGGATTTTCTCCAAAAAGAAGATTGATTTGTTCAAATCCGCCTCCGTTGGTTTCTACGCGCGCAAAGCAGCCCATTTCAACAATGTAAGGAGCCACTCTCTCTAACTGATCCAAACGAGGCACATACTTACCTGAAGATTGCCACATATCCCTGTAAAGCAGGGAAAACTTTATTTTACGTCCCATAAAAATTATTATTTATTATTTTCTTTCTATTTTCATTACTTGGCCTACTCCCTGAGTAACAGCTTTAACAGCAGCTACAATAACGGCAGTTTTTTTAGCTCCAATATCAGAACCACTGATCTTGTTTTTTGAGAGATCAATAACTTCTGAAAAAAAACGGTTCACAAAAGCAATTATCATATTGCCTAATAAAACCACAAGAAGTAAGATAATGAACACGGTGACCATTCCCACGCCCATTAATTCCAATGCTATTTCAAATTCTTCACTCATTATCTAAATATTAAATTCTTATTTCTATTTAGTCTATTTAAAAACATGATAATCACACTACAATGATAAATAATTTAAGTCATATTTAAAACAATTCATCACATTTTCCAAAGTATAGTTGTTGTAAAAAATGATTATTTTTGTATAATTCAACACATTAGGATTAACAAAATCTTTATAACTCACTTACAAAAAAGAAAGCGAATGCAAAGATAGGCTTTATTAACATTTTTCAGATACAAAGTTCATTAATTAAGGGTAATTCTCAGCAGGTTTGATGAAAAAAATAAATGTTCAGAATGATTCTTTAATGTATTTCTCCATTTTTTAAAAAAAAATAAAATAATGTCTGCTTCTCCTTACTACTTTTACAACACCAATATTTTTTTAAATGAAAAAAAACCTTTAATACCTGATCATGATCTTCAAATTTATGAAGTGTTGAGGGTGGAACAAGGAAAGCCTCTGTTTATTTACGACCACCTGGAGAGGTTATTTAGTGGAGTTGAAAAGGTTGGGCACATTCTTTCTGCAAAGAAAAATCAATTAAAACAGAAAATAGAACAGTTATCTGTTACTTCCAAAACGGGTAGTGGGAATATAAAAATGGAGTTCTATTTTGTGGAAAACAAAATGGCAGAAATTGAAAGTAGAGGATTCTTTATTCCAACCCATTATCCTTCCAAAGAATTATATGCTAAGGGCATAACTTGTGTGACGCTAGAGAATGAAAGGATGAACCCATCTGTGAAAACTTCTAATAGTTTGTTTCGAAATTTAACTAACGATTTGATAAAGAAGCATAAAGTTTATGAAGTGCTACTTTACTCTTCCCATCACATAACAGAAGGAAGTAGGTCCAATCTTTTCTTTATCAAAAATGAGACTATTTTTACTGCACCCGATGAATTGGTCTTATCGGGGGTAATGCGCAAGAAAATACTTGAAATCATTCATCAACAAAAACTGCCCTTACTAATAGAGGCGTTGCCTGTAGAAGAGTTAACTAAAACATCTGCTGCATTTATTACAGGAACTTCACCGCGAGTTCTACCCATTCGCCAAATCGATGAGCATATAATTCAACCCAACCATCCTATGATTGGGTTGATTCAAGAAGAACTACAAAAAATGATTATCAAATATATTTCTCAGTACACAATGGGGTTTTAACAGTTATGTGTCGATAAAAAAAGAAAAAGCTCTCTCATCTCCACATTACACATATTTCCATTCGCGGGCAGCCTCATACATAGCTAATACATTCTCAACGGGTGTTTCCACCTTAAATTTGTGAGAAGGACCTAAGATAAAACCTCCATCGGGAGCCATAATCTCCAATAATTCGGTTACCCCCTCTTTGACTCGCGCTGGCGTGCCTTTTCGAAGTAGTAACTCCTCATCCAACCCACCACAAAAAGAGATATAACGGCCAAAATCTTTCTTTAATCCTTGGGGTGACATTCCTGCTGCTCGGGTTTGCATGGGATCTAACACATGAGCTCCCATTAAAATAAATTCGGGTAAAAGCTTACGAACACCCCCGCAACTGTGCATATAAACTTTCACTCCCAGCTTTTTTGGAATTTCAAGAAAACGATCATAAACAGGCCGAACAACCTCTTGCCATGTATCATTACTTACTATCAATCCATCTTGACCGCCAAAATCATCAGAGAGACGGATAAAATCGACTCGATCGCCGGTAACTGAAAAAAAACCTTCTATGAAAGAGATGTAAAATTCAGCCACATATTCAACCAAAGTAGAGAAGAATTTGGGATGATACATCATCACATCCAAAAATTCATCTCGGCCAATTAATCGTTGAATGATTCTGAAAAGGCCTGGAGAAGAGTAGCCAGGTGCAGTCATAATGGCATAATCTTTATACTTCTCCACCTGATCGTCTAAAACTGAAAAATCAAACAACTCTATAGTTGGCCAGGGATAATTTGCCAACGCTGTTGGATCTGTCACCCCCTTTAACGGAGAGGTGTGAATATCCCAATACTTGAGATCTCCTCGGCCAACGAGTTTGTATTCTACGCCCCAAATATCTTTTTTAAGCCCCTCCTCTTCATTCATCAAATTTGGCCCTACATAAATGGGTTCAACCCATCTAAAATCCACATCTAAAAACTCCATCAATTCATCTCGATCGGAAAAACCCAGATGGGACATAATTTTTTCTGTGAACTCTGGTACTCCCCAATAGAAAAATGGAATTCTATCAGGCTGTTCCTGATTAAGTGTCTTAAGCACTCTCTCTTTATTTGTCATGAGAATTCAAATTTGTTTATAATAAGCCGCATTTAGAGGCTACACAGCTATTTAATTTACCGTTGTAAAACAATAACCGTGATTTGAGTATTGGGTTAGAGCAGAATACCTAATTAGCAGAGTTTTAACTAACTTTTTTCTACAGAACAACAAACGAAGTTATATAAAAATCCAACTGTAATCAATTAAAGTGCGCAAATGATATTTAAAAATAAAGATAAAAAACCAGCAACTATCTATTTTACAATTTCATACATCAAAATTCCTGCGGCTACTGAAACGTTTAATGAACCGATCTCACTTTTCACTGGAATTCGAACTGAAACATCCACCATTTTTAAAACTTGAGAGGATATTCCAGTATCTTCTGCACCCATTACCAACGCAACTGGACCAGAATAATCACTCTTTCGGTAATCCTCCCCTTCTTTCTCAGAAGCTGCCACAATGGTAAAGTTATTCTCTTTCATGTACTTCATAACATACCAAATACGTGGTACTCTGCAAACAGGAATGCGAAAGAGAGCACCCGCTGAGGTTTTAATAGCATCTCCATTCACAGGTGCACTTCCCTTTTCAGGAATAACGATGGCGTGGAATCCTGCACATTCAGCAGAACGAGCGATGGCTCCAAAATTTCTCACATCTGTAATACCATCCAAAACAATGACTCTTGGTTTTTCTCCAGCGGCCAATATAGGTTTTAAAACCTCTTCTAAGTCCTGAAATTCTATGGGAGATATCAACGCCAAAACGCCTTGATGGTTTTTGGTGGTCACCCTATTGATTCGCTCAATAGGTACTTGTTGAAAAGGAACATTATTTGCTTTTAAAGCAATCTTAAGTTCATTGAAAAGTTCTCCTTGAAGACCCGTCCTCACCAAAACTTTTTCAATTTCTTTTCCGCTATTTAGAGCTTCAATCACAGCTCTAATACCGAAAACTACATTTTTTTCTGTCATATTGAATATTTCATTTTAGCTCTAATTATCAGAGCAAGAAGCACAAATATTATCCATTAAAACTCTTCAACTCTTGCTCTACGTGATCTAAATCCACATGCAACTTTTCCCACTCCTTAAGTTTTTGCTCCATCTCCTTTTCAACCTTTTCATAATCAACATAGATACTATCCATATCATCAACCTGATGTGGATTTTGCAAAACTTTATTCATCTCCTCATGCCTTTCTTCTAGCTTTCCAACTGCTTTTTCTAAAGCAGAAATATCATTGGTTATTTTTCTAATCTTTCGATTTAACTCCTTTCGATCTTCAAAAGAGGACTTAATAGAAGATTCTACGTTGGAAGAGTTTTTATTATAGGACGGTTTTCGATTTGCAGTTTCTAACTCCTTAAAGGAATCCATCCTTTTCTTTTGCAAAAATTCATAAATACCTCCTAAGTGTACTTTAATATTTTTTTCGGTAAACTCATAAACACGATTAACAAGTCCGTCTAAGAAATCACGATCATGCGATATTAACAATACAGTACCCTCAAAATTACTTAATGCTTGCTTAAGAATTTCTTTCGAACGGATATCCAAATGGTTGGTAGGCTCATCTAAAATTAAAAAATTCACAGGTTCAAGTAAAAGAAGTACTAAAGCCAAGCGTGTTCGTTCAC
Source organism: uncultured Alkaliflexus sp. (assembly GCA_964544795.1). Classification (GTDB taxonomy): domain Bacteria; phylum Bacteroidota; class Bacteroidia; order Bacteroidales; family Marinilabiliaceae; genus CAZHHH01. The sequence goes on from CAZJDS010000010.1 coordinate 15,959, forward strand.
CCCCAGAGAGTACGGCCACTTTTTTATCAACAGACTCACCACTAAATAAAAACCCGCCTAATAAATCACGAATCTTCGTTCGAATATCTCCTACTGCCACACGATCAACAGTTTCTAAAACAGTAAGGTTTTCATCCAATTCATTGGCTTGATTTTGAGCAAAATATCCAATTTTAACCTGATGGCCTAACTCAATCGTTCCTTTATGTTCCAATTCATTTAAAATTACTCGCGCCAGAGTGGTTTTACCCTCTCCATTCTTTCCAACAAAAGCAACTTTCTCACCTCGTTCAATTACAAAATCAACTTTATCTAATACCAAGTGAGAATCGTAAGATTTAGAGATTGACTTTCCCTTTACTGTCACAATTCCTGAATGGGGAGCAGGTGGAAATTTTATTCGTAGAGCGCTTTTATCTATGTCATCCACTTCTATTCGTTCAATCTTGTCCAGATGTTTAATCCGCGATTGAACCTGAATCGCTTTACTGGCCTGGTATCTGAATCGATCAATAAAAGCTTCGGTATCTTCAATCTTCTTCTGTTGGTTTCTATACGCAGCCATCTGCTGTTCATACCGCTCGGCTCTCAACTCAACGTAACGAGAATAAGGAACATTGTAATCAAAAATTCTGCCCAATGAAATTTCTACAGTCCGGTTGGTGATATTATCTAAAAAAGCACGGTCATGGGAAATCAAAAGCACTGCTCCATTATAGCTACCTAAGTAGTCTTCCAGCCACTGAATGGACTCTATATCCAAGTGGTTCGTAGGCTCATCCAGTAATAAAACATCGGGTTTTTGCAAAAGAATCTTTGCCAACTCAATCCTCATCCTCCATCCCCCACTAAACTCTTTGGTGGATCTGTCCAAATCCGACTGTTTAAAACCCAGCCCCTTTAGCGTCCATTCAATTTGAGAATGATAACTTTGTCCGCCCAAAATATTATATCGCTCATTTTTTTCAGTCAGTGAATTAATCAGTTCCAAGTAGCTCTCAGATTCATAATCTTCACGAGAAGAAATTTCATGCGTGACAAGAGCTATATCTTTCTCCAAGCTAATAATCTCTTCAAAAGTGCTTTCTGCCTCTTGGCGTACAGTTCGAGAATCAGAATAGATCATGTTTTGAGGCAGATATCCCAATGTTACATCTTTTGGCATGGACAAAGAACCTTCGGATGGTGACTGCAACCCGACAATAATTCGAAGTAAAGTTGTTTTACCAGCACCATTTTTCCCCACAAGACCAATTCTGTCTTTGGGATTGATTAAAAAGGAAATCTCATCAAACAAACGGAAACCGCCAAAATCAACTGATAATTTATTGAGTGAAATCATTTAAAACAAGTTCTAATTCATTTTTGGTTTTTTAAAGCGTGCAAGTGAGGGAATTAAGTGACAAAACAATTGGTTGAAATTTAAGGGTAATGAGAAGATTGCTAATTTTACAAATTATAGAGTCACAAATTATGCACTTCTAAACGAGCAACAATTTTAACTTCAAATTATTTTCAAAATTATTTAAACAAAGGATTGATTAATTGATTACTGGACTTTGGATGGTTTTTAAATTGGGCGTAAAATTCAATTTAAAAAATCCTTTATTAAAAAATCCTCCCCAATTAGAAACACGCTGAAAGTCAAAGTTAAATTGAACTTCATTGTGTTTCACCTGATCCAAACAAAGATCAAAATTCTCTCCATATTGGGTCATAGCTGAAATGAAATAAAAAGTAACATCGTATCCCCAAATTCCAAACCTACTGAATCCAGATGTGGCATCTGAATATTGAAAATAAGGTGAAATAGCGTGTGGCTCCATATGATACCAACTTCTATATTTGGCTATAAAATCTTGTGTTATATCTCTTCCATAGTCTAACCTAAATGGACTAAAAACCGTCGTGTTGAGATAATGGATATCCTCGGGATCGATTGTTTGCATCCTCAACCATTCTGAGCGACCATATAAATTCATTTCAGCCTTTGTCTTCTCTTTTACCCCTTTCAAAACTGGGATAATCTTAGAAATCTCGCCTGCGGCAACCGAAGGAACCACAATGTAATTGGCAACCTCTTTAGAAACCAAAGCTTGTATAGCAATCAAATCATCCCCTTTTGGCCGATACTCGATATAATTCACTGATTTATTCAACATCATCTGATGTGAAGCCTGCTCTTTTATTCTCTGAACCAGCAATTGTGCATCCTTTTCGTGAGCGGGTGGTAAAATGACCAACAGGTTTGCACCCAAAGATTTTTGCACAATCTCCTTAGCCATCTTTTCAAAAAGAAGAGAATCGGGAGAGTTCACTTGGAAAAGATAGGCGTTTGAAAATATCTCTCCCTCGGTATTGTTAGAGATAGGGAAAACCAAAGGTATCGCATTCTGTTTACTAAAATTAGAAATCAGACTCAACTCATTTCCTAATCCAGGACCTATAATTAAATCGCTTTCCTCTAGAGCAGGATCTCTTAAGACCCGTTTTATAGCAAATGAATCGGGAGAAATATCAAAAACAGAAAAGTCAACACTTATTCCCAGCTTTTTTAGAGAATCTAAAGCCATCAATGCACCACTGTAAAATTCAGTAAAAACACGAGATCTTTGAGCCGTAGCAGACATTTCACGCGAATACAGAACCGAATCATTCTCCAGCGAATAATATCTACTACTCTCCTTCGCATTAAAAGGGAGTAATAAAGAGACTTTTAAAGGACGTGAATAGCCCAATTCTCGATTTGGGATACATTTATCATAAAGAATCGAAGGTCTTAAAGAATCCTCCCTAACAGCATTTTGTTCCTCTAAGAGTGCAGCCATGTTTTTAGCAGCAAACCATTCATCTTTAGGAATTCGCAAAACAACTCCTTTACCTAAATTGGAAAAATTAACCGATGGATTCACCTTTTTTATCACATCAATGTCAATATGATACTTCTGCGAAATTCCGAACAAGGTCTCTCTCCTACCTACTTTATGATTAAGAAACCAGCGGGGGTTCTCTTTTTGATGGGCCAAATCTGCATTAAATTGATCCATCGAAGGGCGAGGAATTCGCAATAGATACCCTACTTTTAAATTGGACTCGTCTATATCGGGGTTGGCAGAACGCAGATCAGAAACATCAATTAAATATTGACGACTGATGGAATAAAAGGTTTGTCCTGCCTCTATCATATGATAAAGATAATTTTCTCCCTTAATAAATTCCCCGACTTCTCTTTGTGCAGTAGAAGAAGGTTTCTCTTCAACAGAAGCAGGCATTGATCTTGGTATACGAATTTCAGCGCCAATTGCTAAGATTCCATTTCTGAGTGCTGGATTTTCATTAATAATAGATTCTATGGTTGTAGTATATTGCTTTGAGATACTATAGAGTGTCTCTTTAGGCTGAACAATATGCTTAATATACTTCGCCGATTCTTGTTGAACTTTTTCATGGGGTTGCAAAATAATTGAGGGCTTCTTGCTGATGGAGGTAGAAGGAATTTTAAGTATCGTTCCTGAAACAAGGCCATTTTCTATACCCGGATTATATTGATAGAGCTGTTCAAGCGTTACATCATACTTACGTGCAATAAAATAGGCTGTTTGTCCCTTTTCAACCGTATGATAAATATGCGCTCGAGATTGCTCCATCTCATAATCATCGCTATTACGTCCTGAAATAATGGGAATACGAACTATTTGCCCCAATTGAAGTTGTTCATTAATATCAGGGTTTGCTTTAAGAATTTCATTCATCGAAACTCCATAATTAACGCTAATTCTATATAACCCCTCTCCTTTTTGTACCACATGAAGGTAAAACTCTTTACCATCTAATTGAATCTTCTTTGAATCAATTGGGAGAGTATTAGATTGTCCGTTTAAATAGAATAGACATCCATTAATAAATAACAGAAACAGCAAAAATGATTTAATATTTCGCATTCAATCAATATTTTGGAAAGTTTAGCTTAGTATAGTTTCTTAAAGCAATCTGTTAAATCTCACAACAAATCTTGTTTTACAATGTATAAAAACAAATTAAAAATATAAATTGTATAGATAAAGATGAATGAACAAACAAGAAACAAAATTCAATCAAAGATAACCAAAATCCTTAATCTATGACTCTTCCTAAATAGAAATAGAGAAACAGATTACAATAGTCAAAAACAAATCAACCACTTTAAAATATCTTTAAAGTGGTTGATAGAATATTGTAAATAAATTTATTAAGACTTCAGTTGGGCCTCTATTTCACGTATTTGAGATTTAAAATCTCGGTCGGTTTCAATAAGGTTAGAAATTGTTTTATAAGCATATAGAACTGTTGAATGATCCTTTTGCCCAATTTTGGAACCAATAGCAGCAAGAGAAGATTTGGTTAAATTCTTAGAGAAATACATAGCAATTTGTCGAGCCTGAACAACTTCACGCTTACGTGTCTTAGACTGAAGAGATTCTATCTCTAATCCATAATAATCACAAACAGTTTTTTGAATATAATCAACCGACACTTCTCGTCTTGATCTACGAATGAGCTTATCCACAACTCCTTGCGCAGCATTTAGAGATATCTCATTTTTATCAATGGTGGACAAAAATAGAAGTGAAATTAATGCACCCTCCAGCTCACGCACATTGGTCGTAATATGGCTGGCGAGATAATGAATAACGTCTTCTGGCATCCGAATGCCATCTTTATGTATCTTCTTCTTTAAAATATCTATACGCGTTTCATATGCTGGAACCAGTATTTCAGCGGGCAATCCCCATTTAAACCTAGAAAGCAGCCGCTCTTCCATACCTTTTAAATCAGCAGGAGCTTGATCACAGGTTAATATCAGTTGTTTATTGTTTTGTTGCAGGTGGTTAAAGATATGGAAGAAAGTGTTTTGTGTTCCCTTTTTACCTATAAATTCCTGGATGTCATCAATAATAAGAACATCTATCAGCTGATAAAAATTCAAAAAGTCATTGGTTGAATTGTTGCGATAAGAATCAGTGAATTGCGTTTGAAATTTGTTAGCACTAACATAAAGAACTGTTTTTTCAGGAAAAGAGGTTTTCACTTCAACCCCAATTGCTTGTGCAAGGTGCGTTTTACCTAACCCCGAACTTCCATATAAAAAAAGTGGATTAAAGGCTGTTTTACCTGGGTTTTTTGCAACTGCCAAACTTGCAGAACGAGCTAATCTGTTACACTCACCTTCAACAAAGTTATCAAAAGTGTAATCGGCATTTAATTGTGGATCCACATTTAGTTTGGCAATACCAGGAATTACAAATGGGTTTTTAATACCCATCTGTGCTTCAGGTTTATTTGAAGAGACCGCTCGATTGCTTAAATCTGCTTTATTACCAGTGGTAGGGAAGTTAATTGAATAGGCACTTGCCTGATCTTTTGCGGAGCGTTCCCTATCAACCACAACACTATACTCAAGTTTGGCGGAAGCGCCCAAAATAGATCTTAACCCTTTACTGACTAAATCAATATACTGTTCCTCGATAATCTCATAGAAATAGAGACTAGGCACTTGAATAGTCAAAATATCCTTATTAAGATTAAGTGGAACAATGGGTTCAAACCAAGTTTGAAAAGCCATGGGATCAATGGACTTTTTAAAGATATCCATACAACTTTTCCAGACTTTGTGGCAATCCAGTTTCATTTTCTGCAGCCTTCCTTTAAATATTGTGTTTTAGTTTTCAGTTTTTTATTTCTTCGAGGTAAGACAAATTTTACGAAAAAAAAGGTGATAAAAAAATAAAAAAACACTTGCTAAATCAAAAACAGCTTATACAATTCATTGTCAGCAGGTTTAAGAACAGTCATATAATCTTCTGATATCTAGCCACCTACAAACCTTACCCAACTTTACTTAACTTCAATAATAGATTGGAGTTGAAAGGATTATGACTTGCATAAAATAAAATATTGTCATTCGTCAAAAATAAATATTTTAACATTTTTTTTACTTTCAGTTTTTGATGTTTATTTTTTTTAGTGCTCTTTTTAGTCGAATGGATTTACCATCTTTAAAAGCAACCACCATAGCAGCGGGAAACACTGTCTGTAAACGATCCATAAGGTTTAAGGCTTCTGAATAGGAGTAAGTTTGCCCTACGGTGTATAAATATAAAGAGCCATCTGTATCTTCAAAGACTGGCATATCGCCCAAAACCACGGAGTTTTTAATGTCTAAAGGAGTGGAAGAGGCAGCAACTTGCACCTTAAAAACAATTCCTTTTTGACTTGCCAACTCATCATCTGCATTAATATAAACTTTCCGCCCCAAATTAATTGCAGAAAAATGTACATATCGTTCAGGGTTGTGCCGTACATCTGCAAGAAGCCGATCTAAGTTAGCAGATGCATCGCTCAAATTCAAATACAACGATTGATCGTTAATGAGTTTGCCTATCGTTCCATTACCAGTGGTAATTTTATCGAGGGTTCTGCTTGCCACTTGCAAAGTAGAGTCTGCCTGAGCAATTAAACCTTCCAAATCGCTATTCTTTAAGTTTTCGGAAAGAGAGGCAAGATTCTCCATGGTGAGCGTCAAGTTCTTTGATTGAAGCTTTAAAGTCTCGGTAAAAGATTCTATGTTTTGAAAACTACGGCCAATTTCTCCATATTCCCCAAGAGTCCCATCCAATTTGGCACTCAAATTTTTTAGATTATTCATAGAAAGTGTAAAATCCAGAATTGCCATGTCCAAATTGCCTCTATTTTGTTCAGAAAACACTTCGCTTATATTGACCAAAACCGAATCAAAATGCACTAATAATCGTTCAGCCTTATCTTTTAGAGGCAGAACCTCCATTCCCATCTGATGTATAAGATCCCCCATTATATTTGTTGAAAGTGTATCGCCAGGAGTTAATGGTTCGGTGCTATTTCCCTCGATTAACTGGATGGCTTTACTTCCCATCAAATCAATACTATATATCTGAGCCACTGTGTTTTTAGGAAGATGAAAATCTTCTGTTAAGACAAAGGAAATTAAGAATTTTCCTCTTTTAGTAGGATGCAATTTGATGTTTTCAACCATTCCAACTTTAAACCCCCTATAGTAAATTGGAGCTCCTTCATTTAGCCCATCTACCTGCGAATAAGTACCGTAATAGCGTTCTCCAGGAACAAAAATATTGCTTCCTTTCAAAAACTGAAACCCCCAAACTAAGGCAATCAATGATAACAAAACCAAAAACCCTATTTTAATCTCTTTCTTTATCATAAGTGTATATATTATATCAATATTGAAATCAATTTATTTTAGACAATGCAGCATCAATAACTAAAGAAAGTTTTGCATTTTATTGAGCTGCTAAAACTGGAATCCGTTCGCCATTCTTAAAAGCAACAATAAAACAATCGGCCACTTTCTTACGAACTTCTTTCAAAATCTCACTAATTTCCTGATAAGAGTTTGAAATAGCTGTAGTATATTTAAACATATTGTTCTCTTCATACATCCATATATCGTCAAACTGTGCTAAAACCCCATATTTATCTGAAACGTTTTGACTGGAAGAGGCTATTTGAATTCTAAATTCAATTTCTTCTACCTTCTCTTCTTCAAAGATATTGGGTTTTTCATTGTTGGAGTTAAACGCTAACTTGTTCAAATCATCCGTATTTATAGAGAGATTGGTACGTGATTCAAATTTATCACGATAATCTCTCACGGCTCTATATATTCCAGAAGCAATGTAGGTTTGTCCGTCCTCTGACATAAGGTATTTCTCTTCTTTGGCATTGCTCAAAAAACCTACTTCAACTAAAATTCCAGGCATAGAAGTTTTGCGTAAAACTAAAAAACCTGCCTGTTTTACGCCTCGATTGTGCCTACCGACTCTACTTTCAAATTGATTTTGAACCAAAGATGCCGCCAGAATACTCTGATCTAAATAGACATTTTGCATCAGTTCAAAAATGATATACGACTCGGGTTGCGTAGGATCAAATCCTTCATATTTGGTAGAATAATCTTCCTCTAAAATAATTACTGAATTCTCTTTCTTCGCAACTTCCAAGTTCTCCTCTGATCGATGGAGGCCCAAAACAAAAGTTTCAGCACCATAAATTTTAGGATTGCTTATTGAATTGCCATGGATGGAGACGAAAAGATCAGCTTTAGCTCTATTGGCAATTTCAGCCCGTTCATCTAAAGGAATAAATACATCTTCAGTTCGGGTGTAAACAACTTTTACATCTGGCATATTTTCTTTTATATAGGCACCTACCTTTAAAGCAATGGATAAAACAATGTCTTTTTCCTTAACAATTTTGCCCAAAGCACCAGAATCTTTCCCACCATGACCAGCATCAATTACAACCGTCTTGAATTTATTAGACTTATCAACCTGTTGTCCATCAACCCGCAAGATAGAAAGTAAAAGTATTAAAAGGAAAACTAAATAGTTTGGGACACTATTGGTATAGGAAATTTTCATAATTGTCCAAGTTAATCGTAAAAGCATTTTCAACTATAATACCACAAGCAAATTAAAAACAAATCTAAATATAACAAAAAAGCAAATTTCGATAATTTAACACTCAATAGCACCAATCAAACCACTAATTTTGAGATATTTGTAAACAAAGAAGCTTTTTTATACTATAACTACTTGACATCAAAATCAATCCAACAAATATTTTAATATAGTTTATTTCAAAATTAACAAATATCTATCTTGAAGCCAGAAAATACTAAAAGTTTTATGTGAAGTAAATGGCTATAGAATGATTTTTTAAATTATTTTTGTGACATACCATTAAAAAGGCCAGATCATTTTGACACCCATTATAAACTACCACTCAAATAAAAAGCATATAACCAGACAAGTTGTTTCGTTATTGGTGTGCATTTACTTCACTTTTCCAATGAATGGTCAAGTAGATTCTTCTGCACAACCTATAGATACTTTAAGTAGTAGTGCCAATCGCATAGAAACAAATACTCTTTCAACCAAAACGGATACTACAAAAATAAAGAAAAGCAACACCTCCACACCGCTTATTGATGCAGAAATAAAATATAGTGCCAAAGATTCAACTTTTTTTGATAGAGGAAAAGTATTCCTGTTTGGTGATGCTTCAGTAAGTTATCGCGATATTCTTCTAACAGCTCACTTTATAGAGTTGGATCTAGACAGTAGTTTGGCCTATGCAGCTGGGACACGGGACTCTCTGGGTGTTGAAGAAGGGTTGCCAGTTTTTAAAGACAAAGGTGGTGAATACACCATGCGAAAGATGCGTTACAATTTCAAAACTGAGAAAGCCATCATTGAGCATGTTGTAACAACTCAAGGTGAAGGTTTTATAGTGGGAGAAAAAG
>CAZJDS010000011.1:0-24903 GCA_964544795.1 uncultured Alkaliflexus sp.
AGATACACCCATAAAATTGAAAAGTTTATTGGAAGAGGAGGGATTTATGTGATGAAAAAATTCTTTGGAGTCATTTTAATGGCCATCTCAATAAGATTGTTTTTGTCTAGTCTCTCTAATCTTTTAATTGATTTAATTCCCAAGTTGAAAGGATTATGAGTAAAGCAAAGTTTTACGTAGTATGGAAAGGAAGAAAACCTGGTATATATAGCACCTGGCCCGAATGCCAAGCGCAAGTCATGGGCTTTGAGGAAGCTCTCTATAAGAGTTTCTCCACACGAAAAGAAGCGGAAGCAGCATATAAAAAAAATCCTTGGTCGGTACTGAATAAAAAAAGTAAATCTGCCAATTCAACTTCCTCTGCAAGTATAATACCCAATAGTTTATCGGTAGATGCAGCATGTAGCGGAAACCCTGGAAAAATGGAGTATCGTGGAGTTCATGTGACATCCAAAGAGGAGTGGTTTCGAATGAAATTCCCACTGGGAACTAATAATATTGGTGAATTCTTAGCCATTGTTCACGGACTGGCTGAACTCAATCGTAGAAAGATAAATATTCCTATCTACACCGATTCAGCAACAGCTTTGGCTTGGGTTCGAAAGAAAAAATGTGGATCAAAATTGGAAGAGAATGCAGCAACTGCTCCATTGTTTGAGTTAATTAGAAGAGCTGAAAAATGGCTCAACGAAAATAGTTGGACACAGCCGCTTTTAAAGTGGGAAACAGAAAAATGGGGGGAGATACCAGCTGATTTTGGTCGTAAATAATTTATTCTACAAATAAAGGCAGTCGCAGCTTCAATCTGTTTCCACTCTCTTTCCCTAAAGAGACATTCTCACAAACAATTACGAAATCTTTAGAGCGCAATAAGAGCTTTTTATAATGTTGGTAAAGGGAGTTAGCGCAAACAGCATTTAATAAAGTTAGATAATGCTTTCGTATAATTTCATGCATATCACTTGATAATGTTGGCCCATCATCTTCAAGAAACAGATCTAAAAACTCGCCTTGAACGATGAAGCCTACATTGACAGTCATCTTTTGTACTGTTTCCTGAATGGCCTCGCCAATAATAGCTCCCAAAAAAAACAGACTAACCATGGAAGGAACCATAATTTGATCTGCTCTATTTACTAAGTTCGTTTCGATATGAAGCTGAATATCCATTTTATTAACTACACCATAAGCTGCACAATAACTCCTAATAAAATCAATTTCCTGATCTATATAGATAAGTCGTGCGCCTGAAAACTGAAGAATATTACGAATTAGGTTTATAACCTGTTCCTTATCCTCCAACTCTGTCTTTTTAGAATTTAACGAGAGTAAAAGAGGCAAGGTATATTCAGGGTTAATCCTATTAAGCATCAACCGATTTTGAATTTGATAATTATGGTGACATTTATAGAGCTTCCGCTTATTAGAAGCGGCCAATATAAAACCTACAGCAGCCAGTAATATGGCAAGAATAAAACTGACAGCAAAAAGATAGTTGCGTCGCTGAACTTTAGCCAATGTCAACTCTCGATTTAAAAGCTTTTGTTCTGTTACCTCATCCATCACTCCTGAATCATAGTACTCATTGTCATGCTTCAATGAATCTTTTAAACCTGTGTAAATTTCATGTGTAGTCAAAGCTTTTTCCCAAGCGCCAGTAAGTTTATAAGCAGAATAAAGAGAAAACAAGTTAGAAAGCCGCATGTCTCTATAATTAAGTGCATTGGCCTTTGTCTCTGCTAAATTGTACAAATAGATTGCTTGGTTGTAATCTTTTCGCGCAAAATACATATCGCCCAAGGATGAATAGGCATTTACCTCCCCCACTTTATCATTGTTATTTTTAAAGAGCACCAATGCCCTTTCAATATACTTCCCGCCTTGATCAAAGTTCTCTTTTCGAACCATTAAAACGCCTACATTATATAGCACCTTTGCCTCCATCACAAAATCTTTCAAATCGCGAAAAACAGCCAAGGCTTGCAAGTATTTTTCTTCTGCTTTATTGTATCGATTTGATCGCGCATAACAAGCGGCTAAATTATTATAGATGCTGGCAATTTCTGCCTGAGCCTCCAATTCTATATAAACATCTAATGCCTTATTATACATCTCTATTCCACGGTCTATCTCTTTCCCAGTTTCTAATACCAGCGCCATATTTTGATAACTTTGAGCCACGCCCAATCTATCATTCATGACCAAATCAATCTCCAAAGAGCGTTGAAAAGAGCGAATGGCCTTATCGTAAAAAGCTTGATAAAAATAGACTAACCCCATATTATTATGAATCACAGACAACTTTACGGAATCCTTTAATTCTTCATAATAGGTGAGTGATTCTTGGTATTTTAAACCTGCATCATGCCATTGCGAAATTTCATACGCTTTTTCTCCTTGGTAAAAGGAAATTAAACCATGAACTGTTTTCATTGCTCGCGAGGACGAAAGCCCTTTAATAGAGTCAATAAATTGTTCTACGCTTTGTTCTCCTTCATCTACTACCCTTTTAATTGTTTTTTCAATATTAGGTAACAAAACCAAAGAGTCTGGCCGTTCATTCATGGCAAAAGAAGCTACCAAAGAAAATGATAAAAACAGGATGAGTATATATCGGGCAAATCTTATCATGCTAAAATGGAGTTTAATCAAAAACAAATTTATGAAAAATTAACAACTCATCTCTACTTTGGTGGATAGATAATTAAAAAAGGTTGTCTGAACCTATCTCAAACAACCTTTTTAACTCAACTAAATAAGCTTAGATTATATTTTACTCCACATATGTAAAAGTCTCTTTAAGATCTGCTATTTGCAGTTCAAAATCACCTTTCTCAGTAACACGAACCAAAGATTCATTGATAAATGAAAGATCTGATGGATGTAGAGTGAACGAAACAACTTTTGATTCATTAGGCTGAAGCTCAATCTTCTGGAATTTTCTCAAACGGCGAACATCGGGTGAAATGGAAGCATATAAATCAGAAGTATAAACTTGAACTACCTCCTTACCTACTCTATCCCCACTGTTTTTAACTGTTACACTAACTTCCAGTGATCCATCTTTAGTCAAAGTGGTCGTATTTATCTTCAGGTCACTATAATCAAAAGTGGTATAACTTAATCCAAATCCAAATGGATATTGAATGGCAAAGTCTGATTCATAATCATAAACACCTACCATTTTTGCCTGATGCTCTGAGGGTTTATGATCATAAGTCACCAATGAATTCACATACAAAGGATAGGTATAGGGAAGCTTTCCACTTGGATTGATATCGCCAAAAAGAACGTCGGCCACGGCCAAACCTCCAAAGTTACCTGGAAGATAGGCTTGCAAAACTCCTTTCATCATTGGCTCTATAGTACGAATAATTCGTGGACGACCTTCATTCAGAACCAAGATCATAGGCTTTCCCGTTTTAGATAAAGCTTGAGCCAGTTCCAACTGGTTTTCTGAAAGAGAAAGATCATGCAAGTCGCCTGGTTTTTCTGTATAACTGTTCTCACCTAAAGCAAGCACAATGTAATCGACGCTTGCAGCTGCACGCACTGCTCCTTGAATATCAAAAGCTTCATCCACCCAGTAATAAGAAGCATTGTCATAACGAACTCCTTCTTTAAAAACGACGTTTCTCTTACCCACCTTCGCCTCTATCGCCTGAAGAATGGTTGAGTAATTTGTAGTATAACGTTCAGATCCACTTCCTTGCCATGTATAAGACCAACCTCCATTGAGTGCTCTCATTGTATTAGCATTGGGACCTGTTACAAGAATTCTTGCATTTTTAGGCAACGGTAAAATAGAATTTTCATTTTTCAAAAGAGTTACAGACTCTTGCGCTGTCTTATAAGCCTCTTGCTCAAACTCTTCACTTCCAAAAAGTGGATAATCTTCGTAATGAGTAACTGGATTTTCAAATAGTTTCAATTTCCATTTTACATTTAAAATTCTACGAACAGCATCATCAATGCGTGACATTGGCACTTCACCTTCATTCACTAGCTCGATTAAATAATCGCAAAAATCAAAATTGTAAGGAATCATAGACATATCCACACCCGCATTGATGGATAATTTTACAGCTTCTTTTTGGGAAGATGCTACACGATCTCTTTCATAAATATTTTCAATATCCTTCCAATCTGTTACAACAATCCCAGTGAAACCCAACTCTTCTTTTAACAAATCGGTAAGTAATTTTTTACTTGCATGCACTGGAACGCCATTAATTAATCCTGAGTTGACCATTATTGAATGTACCCCAGCATCAATGGCAGCCTGGAATGGAGGCACATGACGCTCGCGCAACTCAATGTCAGGTATAAGGGCGGGAGTACGATCTTTCCCTGTCCAGGGAACAGAGTAACCTAAATAATGCTTTGCACAAGCTGCTAAATAATTTGGATCTCCAATATCATCTCCTTCATATCCTTCAACCAAAGCTACACCCAACTCACTTGCCAAATAGACATCTTCACCAAAAGTTTCCCAAATTCTCGGAAAACGTGGATCACGTCCCATATCCAGCACAGGCGAGAAATTCCATGGAATGGAAGATGCACGGGTCTCATAGGCTGTAATCTCACCGCCTCTGCGAACCAATTCACGACTCCAAGTCGCAGCTTGACCAATTTGCTGAGGAAAAAAAGTGGCTCCTGCAGTATAAGTGGCTCCATGAATAGCATCCACACCATAAATAATAGGAATTCCTAACCGTGTTTCATTCATAGCCATATCTTGCATCTCACTAATGAGACTGTGCCACTCTTGCACCGTGCGAGCACGATTGTTTGGCGTATTCAACACCGACCCAATTTTATAATCAACAATAGCCTTTCTCAACATCGCCTTATCCAATTGAACAGGTTCTGCCGTATGAAAAGCATTTTCGCCAACCGTCAAAACATCAATTGTCACCTGGGCCATTTGTCCCACTTTCTCTTCAATCGTCATAGTGGACAATAACTTTTCCACCTCTGCAATTCTCTCTACTTTAGATGAACCATCTTTGGTAGTTGATGAGCTACATCCTGTTATAATGACAAACAGCAAAGCTCCAAATAAAAAACATTTTTTCATTTATCTATTTTTTAAGGTTTTTTGGATAAAAAGATCTAATATAAACTAATGTTTACTATGTGTCAAAAGTACAACTTCTACTTATAAACAACAATTACTAACCTCACAAAAACCTCATCGAAACATTATATGCTTTATAAAATAGAAATAGAACACACCCCAGCAGCATAAAATTAAGCTGCCAACTTCACAATAGACAAGTTCCTGAGCATGATTATATAGAAAGACTCCTTCCGCATCGAAGAAATACAAGTCCAAAATTAATTTCAGCAAATGTCAATTTTTATTACCACTTGAGCTGATTAAGAATTAAAGAGGTGGCACCACACATGTTATCCACATATTTTTTGGCAGCATCCCCCGATTGTAGAAGAGCTTTTTGTGCATCCTCTCTAAAGAGTTGATCCATAACTTTATAAAATCCTTCTTGGCTGCAAATACTAAATCCACCACCCAAGTCCATTAAATCTACGGCTTCTTTAAATTTTTTATATTTCGGTCCAAAAATTACGGGTATTCCAAAAGTAGCTGCCTCTAATGTATTGTGGATACCAACGCCAAATCCGCCTCCAATAAAAGCAACCGTGCCATACCTATAAATAGCTGAAAGCATTCCAATGGTATCAATAATCAACACTTTACTGTTTTCTGGGATTTTGTCGTTCAACTGTGAAAAGCGGACAACTGGAACTTTTAACTTTTTAATTAATTCATTCACTCTCCCTTCATGAACTTCATGAGGAGCTATAATAAGTTTAAAATCAGTTGAACGATGATTTATGAAGTTTGCAAGAATTGTTTCATCAGGTGGCCAAGTGCTACCTGCCACAATAACATCTGCTTCTTTGGCAAAATGCTCCACAATGGAGATCGTTGGCGCAGATGCAGCAATTGCTGCTACTCGATCAAAGCGCGTATCCCCAGCAATCTCATAATTAACCAACCCGATGGAAGAGAGTAAATCAGCTGACATTTTATCCTGCACAAAAAACTTAGTCACTAAAGTCAATATTTTACGGAACCAACTGCCATACCACTTAAAAAACACCTGCGAAGGACGGAAAATAGAAGAGACCATGTATAGTGGCGTTTTAACAGCATGCAGCTCGCGAAAATAGTGATACCAATATTCATATTTTATAAAGAAAACTTTTTTTGGTTGCACCAACTGAATAAATCTTTGTGCGTTACGCTTGGTATCAGCTGGAAGATAGATAACCAAATCCGCTTCAAAATAGTTCTTTCGAACTTCATAGCCAGAGGGAGAAAAGAAGGTGAGTACAATTTTATATTTCGGATGAGCAGATCGAATAGCTTCAATAAGTGGTCGCCCTTGCTCAAATTCTCCCAACGATGCACAATGAACCCAAACCACTGGTTCTTGCAAATTTGCCTTCTCCAACTGTTTCCAAACTTGAGATCTTCCCTTTACCAATAAAGATGCCCGTTTGTTAAAAGGAGCAACCAAACGAATGGTTAGGGTAAAAAGAGCAATGCCTATATTATAAATCCATCTCATAAAATATTTTTTAAAATTTACTTCCCCATAAGTAGATTCTTGATTTGATTCCACTCCATTTTAGCGTACTAAAAACAATACGATAAAGTAAATACGTTCCTTAATCAAATACAAATAGAGAAACTGAGTAGTTAAACAACCATTTTATGACAAAAATAGAAGATCCACCTCAACTACAACCATTTTTCACAATCAAAAACAGGTTTTACGGCCAAATTCTTCTAATTTTGCATATTGAATTTCATTTCATACAAATTATGACTGACAATGTATTAAAAACTGATAAGAGTGAAGCAAAAAACAACTTCATTTATCAGGAGATTAACAAAGATTTAGCCGAAGGCAAGAACGGTGGAAAAATACTCACACGTTTTCCACCAGAACCCAATGGCTATCTACATATTGGACATGCAAAATCAATATGTTTGAACTTTGGTATTGCAAAACATTACAATGCAGCTTGCAACTTACGATTTGATGATACCAATCCTACCAAGGAAGAGGTTGAATATGTTGACTCAATTATGGAAGATGTGAGGTGGCTGGGCTTTCAGTGGGATGGTGAGCCCAGATACGCTTCCGATTACTTTGAGCAACTCTATGAATGGGCTCTATTGCTGATCAAAAAAGGGAAAGCTTATGTCTGCGAATTATCTGCCGAGGAAATTGCAACACAAAAAGGAACGCCCACATCACCTGGGCAAGAGAGTCCCTATCGCAACCGTTCTATTGAAGAGAATTTAGATCTTTTCCAACGAATGCGAAATGGTGAATTTAAAGAAGGAGAAAAAATTCTTCGTGCCAAAATTGATATGACTTCCCCAAATATGCATATGCGTGATCCTATTATGTATCGAATTATGCATAGAACGCATCACCGCACGGGAGATGCATGGTGCATCTATCCTATGTATGATTTTACCCATGGCCAAAGTGATTTTATAGAAGAGATTACTCATTCTCTTTGTACGCTTGAATTTGAAGTGCACCGTCCGCTTTATGATTGGTTTTTAGATCAAATATTAGAGGGAGAGCCTGCTCCGGAAGTTCGACCACGGCAAATTGAGTTTGCACGTTTGAATATCAACTATACCGTGATGAGCAAGCGCAGGCTACTGGAGTTAGTGCAAACAGGTGCTGTATCTGGTTGGGATGATCCACGTATGCCCACCATATCGGGCTTGCGAAGAAGAGGATATACACCCGAATCCATTCGCATGTTTGCCGATCGCGTAGGAATCGCCCGTCGTGATAACGTAATCGACTTAGCTTTATTGGAATATTGTGTGCGAGAAGATCTCAACAAACATGCAAAAAGAGTAAATGCGGTACTTGATCCCATCAAAATGATCATTACCAACTATCCTGAAGATCAAGTAGAAATGATGGAAACCATCAACAATCCTGAAGATGAAAGTATGGGCAGCCGCACCATGCCTTTTTGTCGTGAGGTCTATATTGAGAGAAATGACTTTATGGAAGATCCACCAAAAAAGTTCTTCCGTTTGGGGCCAGGTCGCGAAGTGCGCTTAAAGAGTGCTTACATAGTGAAATGTGAGGACTTTAAAAAAGATGCTGAAGGCAACATTACAGAAATCTATTGTACCTACGACCCAGAAACCCGTAGCGGTATGCCACAGAGTGATCGCAGAGTAAAGGGTACGTTACATTGGGTTTCGGCCAAGCATGCCATTGATGCAGAAATTCACCTCTACGATCGCCTTTTCATGGATGAAGAACCAGATGGACATAAGGATAAGGATTTCAAAGAATTCATCAATCCAGAATCATTTAAAATTCTAAAAAACTGCAAATTAGAACCTGAATTAGCCAATGTTAAACCATTGGATAGCTTCCAATTTCAACGATTAGGATATTTCGTGGTGGACAAAAACTCAACCCCTGAAAAAATTATTTTCAACAGAACGGTAGAACTTAGAGACAATTGGAGTAAGAAAAAATAATGAACTCCTTTACATTTCGAGTAAATATTCAAAACAAAAAAAGGCAATCTGTTTTTAGATTGCCTTTTTTAATTGGAGGTCGGTGGCGGATTCGAACCGCCGTTGACGGTTTTGCAGACCGTTGCCTAGCCACTCGGCCAACCGACCGATTTTGAGAGGTGCAAAGATATAAAATATTTTCATTCTACCCCACCCACAACCCTACTTTCACAGAAAAAAATACCAGAAAAGAAAAAAATAGGAGAATTTATCAATCTCTATCGTTTGCGCTCAAGCGTCATGCTCACGCATTTCATCTGCCCACCCATGGGTGGATTCATCTTGGAAACTTTGGCACGAACAGAAAGAATTGCTGGAAAATCGGTCAACAATCTATCTACAACACGATGAGTCACATGCTCCAACAAATGAGAAGTTCTATATATTTCTTCCTTCACTGCATCATACACATTTACATAGTTGAGCGCATCTTTAATACTGTCGCTCTGCATAGCCGCAGTAATATCTGTTCTTATGGTAATATCCACTTGAAATTTATTGCCCACCACCTGCTCTTCTTTGAAACAGCCATGATAAGCGTAAAAAACCATCCTTTCTAAATCGATGGTGGCAACATTCTCTTCCTTATTCATTATTCTTTGGTTTGCTAAGCTGCAAATCTAATCAAACAGTTAAGGAAATAGACAGGAAATTTTCAGAAAAATGAAATTAATTATTTTTCAGAAAAATAAGTTCAAGAGAGAATCAATCCATTTTAAACGATCTCATAAAAAAATGATCTACTTTGTTGACCATTTTGTATCTTTACAACTTCTATAAAAGGGCAATTAAAAAAATAGAATAGAATTTATAAAAACCAACAAATTAAAAAGCAATATGTCAAAAATTGAAAACTTTAATTTTTCAGGTAAAAGAGCAATAGTTCGTGTGGATTTCAACGTTCCTTTCAACGAAAAATTTGAAATTACCGATGATACACGTATTCGTGCAGCGATGCCTACTTTTAAAAAAATATTAAAAGATGGTGGCTCTGTCATAGTTATGTCTCACTTAGGCAGGCCTAAAGGCAAAGTCAATCCCGACTTCTCTTTGAAGCATATCCAAGCACATTTGGCAAAGGCCATTGGTACAGAAGTACAGTTTGTGAACGACTGTGTGGGGTCAGAAGTTAAAGCTAAAGCTGAGGCTCTTAAGCCAGGTCAAATTTTGCTTTTAGAAAACCTCCGTTTTTACAATGAAGAAGAGGGCAAGGCTTCATTAACCGATGGTATGTCGGATGACGAGATTAAAAAAGCCAAGTCTGAGATGAAAGAGGCACAAAAGAAATTCGCTAAGCAACTGGCGGAATTGGCAGATGTGTATGTGAACGATGCTTTTGGAACGGCACACCGTGCGCACGCATCCACAGCAGTTATTGCCGATTACTTCGATGCCAACAGCAAAATGTTTGGCTACCTCATCGAAAGCGAGATCAGCAGTTTAGACAAAGTGGTGAAAGAACCCAAACGACCATTTACTGCTATTATGGGCGGAGCAAAAGTATCTTCAAAAATTACCATTATCGAAAATATGCTTGATAAAGTGGACAATCTTATATTGGGTGGTGGAATGACTTTTACCTTTGTAAAAGCCCGCGGCGGCAATATTGGCGATTCCATTTGTGAAGACGAATATTTAGACTTAGCCAGAGAACTGGAAAAGAAAGCTGCTGCAAAAGGAGTTAAACTTTATTTGCCCAGTGACGTGGTTGCTGCTGATGACTTTTCAAACGACGCAAAAACACAAGTGGTTCCAGTAGATCAAATACCAGAGGGATGGCAAGGTCTGGATGCTGGACCTGAAACTTTAAAAATGTTCTCAGAAGTCATTAAGAACTCCTCCACCATATTATGGAATGGACCCGTAGGCGTTTTTGAAATGGAGAAATTTGAAAACGGTTCACGTGTGGTTGCCGAAGCAATTGTTGAAGGCACCAAAAAAGGAGCTTTCTCATTGATCGGTGGAGGCGATTCTGTGGCTTGTATTAACAAATTTGGATTGGCCGACGATGTTAGCTATATATCTACTGCTGGCGGGGCTTTACTTGAGTATCTGGAAGGAAAAGATCTACCAGGTATTAAAGCCATTCGAGGTTAACAAATAGCTTTATTGAACCTCATTACGAGTTCAAAACAAAAATTAATTTTAGGGAGTTCGCAAAAGTGAGCTCCCTATTTTATTTAAAGAACAAATCAAAATCACCGCCTTTTGTTACCGCCATAAACTTTGTAAATCGCATATCCTTAGCTGTGTAACGAATATCGCTTCCATCAGGCCAACTCTTCACAATTCCTCCTGAAGCTTCTACAATGGCATGACCAGCGGCTACATCCCACTGCATAATATTATCCAAACGTGGGTATAGATCTGCCTCACCAGAAGCAATCATACAAAATTTTATGGAACTACCAGCTCTCACAATTTTTATATTGAGGATAGTTTCACCCAATTTCTTCATAAAATTATCCGTAGGTACACTCCTAAAGCTTTTACTTCCTAAAACACGATAATCATCATACTCTATATTAAGCGGTAAAGATTGAGCATTAGACTTCATTACTTCCCAATCAGGAAGAGAACCAGGCACAATTTCATTCCATCTCCAGGCTGCTGAATTTACATCACCTGCATACAAAATTTGCTGAACAGGAATATAGATCACCCCCAAAATAGGTTTCTCATCTTCCATCAGTGCAATATTTACGGTGAATTCTCCATTACCCTTGATGAACTCCTTGGTTCCATCCAAAGGGTCGATGAGCCAATAACGATTGTTTTTCTGAATTTCAGCCCACAAAGCCTCGTCACCTTCTTCGCTTAGAATCTCAATGCCTGTAGCCTTTAGTTCCCGACATATTATTTCATGACTGCAAAAATCAGCTTCTGTTACAGGCGTGTTATTCGATTTCTCTTGAATTGAAAAATTCTTTTGATTGTAAATTTCTATCATACCTTCGCCAGCTAAAATAGAAGCTTCAATAGCTTTTTTCAAAAGTGTATCGTACATTGTAAATATGAATTGTAACTTGTTATTAAATCAAAAAAGGGAAGATCTGCGGAGCTAATCAAAAATTGGAGCAGACAACCATTTTACTTGAGCTTCGTGCACAAGCCGCATAGCATTTAAATCAACTTTTTGGAGTACCATTACGCCAGGTTTAAATCCTTCCTTCAATTGGCCTAATTGATTACCGAACTCAGTTCTACTTGCTCCCCATTGTGTTGCCCAGAACAAGATCTCAGGCAATTTATGTTCAGAAGAGTTTTGATGATACTCCTTCATTCGTTGAAACAATGAAATATCCATTCCCCCATCTCTAAGTAAAAAATTAGGGCAATCTTCATCGATTATATTTGGAGGCACTAACCTTGGTAAAGGTTTGTTTTGATGAGAATAACTGCTGCCTAAAAGTATTGTGCCATGCGCAAAATGACGATTAAAATTTGGCGCAACCTCCTCGTTGCCAAAATTGGTTTCACACAGATCAACAAAACCTGGAAGTAGAATACCAGGGTGCATCTCTAAGTTAGGTCTTTCTTTAAAATTATCATGCCACTCTAACTGCAATATGACACCTGACCCATCAACAGTAACAATGGGCCATTTTTCTATACGTCCATCAGGAAGAAGAATGTAATGAGATGCAAATGACTTATACCCTTTATTGGACAAAACAGATTCTAATTTTATTTATACTTGAGAAAGTTAGTTTCCTCCTCTTTACTCTTTTCCTTTAGGCTATCCACCTTATTCTCTAAATAAATATTCCGAATCTGGACATCTGCCTGAATGGTAGAATCTTGATACAGCAAATAACCTTCTATTGTTTGAGGTGAAATAGAGTCTCTTAAAACCAACGACAAATTGACTGCTTTCTCATTAAATGAATGGGGAATCTGTTGAAAGACAGAATCCTTTATAAGATCATGATACAGAGCCGAAAGTATAACTTTGGGTTGTTCACTCACATCCTGCTTCATAAACTTATATAAAGCAGAAAGTTGCAACACACCCTTCAGTTCTAGTGTGTCCACACCAATCAAAAACGGAAGCTGTTTATCAAAAGTGTCTGTGGGGGCAACAGATAGAAAAGTAGAATCGCGCCAAAGATTTTTCAATTTTCTTTCTTCTGCTAATCGCTCTGCTTCTTTCTTTTCAAGTTCCTTCTCTTTGTCTGACTTAGATCTTAAACCTGCCTCTTCTTTACTGAGCTTAACCAACATTTTATCATAAACTTTCAAATAGAGTTCTGGGTGGTAAGCATACCACTTCCTGATGGAGTCAAACTCAAGAGCAGTATAGCCATATTTATCAAGAATAAATTTAAAGTACCCCGGAGAGTTAGACCGACTTACACTAATCTGATTGGGCAGCTGTGAAATGGTGCTTTCTGCAATCTGAATTTCTACCAAAATATCAGACATTTCATCTATATCAGGAAACCCTCTTGGTAAATTGTAATGTTTACAACCTACAAGAACAACCAAAAGCACCATCCAACTCCAGAAAACTCTCATCGATTAATTAATTTATTATTTGAAGAAGCAAAGAAAATCTTATTGATAAAACTATTCGCAAAGATGAAGCAAAATAATAGTCCTCTTTTAAAAGCCCTACCTACCATCACTCTTAAGAACGGTACGAATAGTTTTAAGTAAAAGTACAAAATCTAACTTTAGCGACCAGTTGTCAATATACTCCATATCCATTTTCATCCACTCTTCAAATGGAATATCATTACGACCCGATACCTGCCAAATACAAGTAAGACCAGGCCTCATGGAAAGACGCCTCAATTGCCACCTTTCATATTCTTCCACCTCTTCTGGAATCGGTGGTCTGGGGCCAATTACAGACATCTCACCTCGTAAAACATTCATGAACTGTGGCAATTCATCTAAACTTGTTTTTCGAAGAAAATTCCCCACCCGAGTAATTCGGGGATCACGGGTAATCTTAAAAACTGGGCCATCCATTTCGTTCTGCTCCAACAGATCTTTTCTTAGTTCTTCAGCATTGGAGACCATCGTTCTGAATTTATATACATAAAATTGGCGGCCACGTAATCCCACTCGCTTCTGTTTAAAAAACACCTTCCCTGGCGAATCCAACTTTATAGCTACTGCAATTCCTAAATAAACGGGTGATAAAAAAAACAATACAGCTGCTGAAAAAACATAATCAAATATCCTTTTGGTTTTCAAGGCCACATAATCCATAGGAGCACTTGATATAGTTAATAATGGAGTAGTACCAAAATACTGCAATTGAGTTCTGTTGGTCAACATGTTAAAAAAGGAAGAGTACATTCTAAAAACCACCCCCAAATCAGCACAAATATCAATAATTTCCTCCAAATACTTATTGTCGGTATTATCTCTGCAAAAAACAACTTCATCTATGGTTTTATTACGTAAAAGCTGTTCTACGTCCGTCTCTTCAGGTAAAAGAGGCACAAAAGAGGAGGAGAGACTTCTTAATTCTTCAGGTCCAATAATGGCATGAATTCGATAACCCCATTCTGGATGCTTAATCAACTGGCGTATAAAAGAACGTCCGCTAACATCTGCGATAACAAGCATGTTCAAAGAGTTGTATCCTCTTTTCCGTGCCCTCTTTAAAAAAAAGTAGATAAATGATTTACTACTGAAAGTCAAAGCCAAATTGATTATGGCAAAAATCAAAAAGTGAGACACGCCCAAATAGAAGAGGTTAAAAGTCCAAACGGAAAGAATCAAGAGTGTGGTACCCAAGAAGACCTGTCCAACAACATTAAACAACACCATGGAATAGGGACGTGATCGATATAGTATGTTGGTTTTAAAACCTGTACTCATAAAAGTCCAGATAATAACCACCAGCAGCTGAAGAATGATACTGTCCTTATTATACAAAAAAGAGAATTGACCAAAATCAGAATAAATTGCCAAGTTAAAACTGATTAACGCCAGTCCAACATCAAGCATTGCCATAAGGGCACTAATAGCATTTGCTTTTTCTTTTTGCATAATTATATTTTTAGGGTTGTTAGTTATACTTCTTTGCCCAAAGATATATAATCTTATTAATTAAGCTCAATAAAAAAACAACTCCCACTTGCTAGAATATTCTATT
This sequence comes from uncultured Alkaliflexus sp., assembly GCA_964544795.1. GTDB lineage: Bacteria > Bacteroidota > Bacteroidia > Bacteroidales > Marinilabiliaceae > CAZHHH01. The sequence continues at coordinate 14,721 of CAZJDS010000011.1, forward strand.
AATTGTGATTACACAAGAAGAATCGTAATTATTTTTTGCAACTATAAAAAAGTATCTCATTCTGACAAACAGAAAATTGTCATGAACCCAATACTTTTAAAAGATACCTAAAACCTAACTATTTGTAAATAAAACAAATAACACAATTCTGTTTTAGTATCACCCTATATATTACTAACGCTTTTTATCACAAAATTATTGTAAAATTCAAAACGTATACTTCACGCCTATTTTTGCCCCATAACTATTAAAAATAGCTCCCTTATCCAACCCTAACTCTGTGCTAATAGTTAAAGAAGTGAGCCTTTTAGGATTCCATTTAGTCCCTATCATTAAATAAGTTTGCTGAAGCCCTTTCTCAAAAAAATAATCTTTCGTCTTCACCCAAGTATATCGACCAGGATATTCTTGAAAGTAAGAACCATAATTCATACTGAAGGTGGCTTTAAAGTTCCACTCCAAAAAAGAAGTTATCCGACCTGAAGCTCCCAAATGGATGGCTTTATATCGATCGTTAATGATAAGATTTCTGGTATGTGTACCTAACTCGGGATTTTTATGTTTCAATTGATATTGAGTGAGATTAAGGGGAGAGCCCATTATATCTCCATAATAGGTCCATCCTGAAGGATAGGTGCCATTGCTCATATAACCATCCCTACCGCCAAAACGATGGCCATTGTTAAGGTGGCTCTGAAGATAATCCGAAACTTCATCCTTGGAATAACTACCTGGATTATCTACGCCTATATGGGTCATCAAGGCCTCCCGATAAGCAGGATCATTGAGTTGAAAAGCAACAACGAGCTCCCGATCACCTTTCTCATTAATTACCCACGCATCGGGCATTCCGTTGCCCGACTGATGAGCTGTATGAATCCACTCTAAAGTAACAGTAGTAAGAAGAGAGGTTTTAGGCAATGTCCAATTAACACCAAAGATTTGATCAATGTTACGTGCCAAAAGCCGCATCCCCGAAGCGTCTGCAAATGGAGCTTGATAGTAGATATGAAAATCACCTTTAGCTACTGTAGAAAGATAGACTCCTATATCGTAAAGTCCCATGTGAGCACCAGCTGCATTGGTGGCATCCCCTCCCCCAATCTTTTCTGAACCTTTGGCCACAAATGATTTCCAAAAATCAATAGGAATAGAACTTCCATTACTGTAATATCCTCCCATTATAGCAGAATGACTAATCCCCACATAAGGCTTCACTCTACCCAAGTTCACCCTAAGATAGGCATATTTTTCATGCAGCAATTCGTTTTTATGACTCCACTTTCCCCAATGGTCATCCAGCTTTGCATGACTAATCTCTCCCCTTACCTCAATGCGTTTAAGGAAGTGAGGAAGAGGTGTATAATTAGGAATTCCAGCAGTAACGCGAAATAATGGTCGATAATTATCCCCAAAAAGATAAGATCCGCTTCCAAGGTTGGTCTCCCCAAACAGAGGGTCAAAAAGGTGTCGGCCCACACGTAGTGATAAAAACTTATATTGGGCTGATATTTGGGCTGTGTGAAAATAAATCTCGCTGTTAAGAGGTTGGTAATCCAATTCTATAGCTGCATTCAATCTCCAATCTGAGGTGGGCTTAAAATCAAAGGATGATTGGACAATATTCACCCACTGTCTTTTTTCTATTTGATCCCATCGTCCTTGCTGACGACCGTGCAACCACAAAGGAACGCCATCGCCCCCTGAGTTCATAAGAGAAGTAGTAAAAGAGTTATGGAAAAGCGGCTTTGCCTGACTCCATATAGAGCTCGCATAAAGCAAACCAACAAATAAGAAAAGAAACAATTTCCTCAACGCAAACAGTTTTAATATTAAACCTTCTAAAACAACGATGCCCTACGTGCAATAATAAAAAACAATCGATTTTATCTGTAAATTAATCCCTTAATTAAAGGATAAAACCCCATGATGGCTGTTTACATAGATATTCTTATAGAGCAAACTTGCCCATTTTGTCTCACAAAGTTAATTCTTTTAATATTGATAGCCTTCATAGATGGAGCCCTTTTCACACAACCTTTCCTTGTATGTTAAAACAAGTTAAGTGTTAGCGCTTTTCCAAATTATGGAAATAAGAGTAGTTCACTATCTTCTAAATGTTAAAAGAAGTTGTCTCACCAAGCTAATATCCGCAGTTCCAGCGAGGTTGAAAATTCCAATTATTAGAATTAAAAAATCTCTTAAAAAAGCCTTAAATTTTCTTTTTGGACAACTTTTGACAAACTTTAAAATACTAAATAGCTTATTTCATGTTAGTTACGTCTTAGTTTTGGACAACTTTAACAAATTGTTAGTAAAAATATTTACAATTTTCATTGCCATCATGTTTACACTTTCGTAAATTGCCATCAGAAATCAATGAGTTAAAATATATTAACCTTCATCTTAAATTCAAAATGGAAGTACAAACAGAACGACAGAAGTTGCAATCCATGGTAAAGAAGCTTTATACCAATGAAGATGCCTTTAATGCTGCATTTGATTATTTCAAAGGCGATGAACTGGCAGCACGGGTATGGGTAAACAAATATGCTCTTAAAGATTCTGCTGGAAATCTTTACGAACTAACTCCTGATGACATGCATTGGCGTTTGGCACGTGAAGTGGCTCGCATCGAAAGCAGATACCCCAACCCCATGCCTGTAGAAAAGATTTATGGGCTCTTTAAAGAATTTAGCTACATAGTTCCACAGGGCGGCCCTATGTCTGGCATCGGCAACGACCATCAAGTTGCATCTCTTTCAAATTGTTTTGTAATCGGCAACGAGGGTGATTCAGACTCCTATGGTGGAGTAATGAAAATAGATCAGGAGCAAGTTCAACTTATGAAGCGACGTGGAGGGGTGGGGCATGACTTGTCTCACATCCGTCCCAAAGGATCGCCCGTGAAAAACTCTGCCTTAACATCAACAGGTATTGTACCATTTATGGAACGCTACTCCAACTCCACACGTGAAGTAGCTCAAGACGGTCGTCGCGGTGCATTAATGTTAAGTGTTTCAATAAAACATCCCGACTCTGAGCAATTTATTGATGCTAAATTAGAGCAGGGAAAAGTAACAGGAGCCAACGTTTCTGTTAAGATAGATGATGATTTCATGACCTCTGTTGTGGACGGAAAACCCTATACCCAGCAATACCCGATTGAATCTTCCAATCCAAGAGTTCGCAAAAATATAGATGCTGAAAACTTATGGAACAAGATCGTACATAATGCATGGAAGTCTGCCGAGCCAGGTATCTTATTCTGGGATACCATCATTCGTGAATCGTTGCCAGATTGCTATGCCGATTTGGGATATAAAACAGTGAGCACCAACCCTTGCGGCGAAATTCCGCTCTGCCCATATGACAGTTGCCGTTTGCTGGCAATCAATCTTTATTCTTATGTAGAAAACCCTTTTACGTCAGAGGCCAAATTTGATTTTGAAAAGTTTCGCAAACATGTAGGGTATGCACAAAGAATAATGGACGATATTATTGATCTCGAGCTGGAGAAGATCGATGCCATTCTGCAAAAAATTGAAAATGACCCAGAAGACAAGGAAGTTAAACGTGTAGAATACAATCTATGGAAAAACATCCGTCATAAAGCAACAGAAGGTCGGAGAACAGGGGTAGGAATTACTGCTGAAGGAGATATGCTTGCAGCTTTAGGCTTGAGATATGGCAGTGATATTGCTTCAGACTTCTCCATTGAAGTACACAAAAATCTTGCTTTAGCAGCCTATGGGGCCTCAGTAGAGATGGCTCAAGAGCGTGGGGCATTCCCAATATATAGTTCAGAACGTGAAAAAAACAATCCCTTTTTACAACGAATCAAAGAGGCAGAGCCAGAACTGTATCAAAAAATGACCAAATACGGCCGTAGAAACATCGCACTGCTCACTATTGCCCCAACAGGAACCACAAGTTTAATGACGCAAACAAGCAGTGGAATTGAGCCTGTATTTTTACCTGTTTACAAACGTCGTCGCAAGGTTAACCCCAACGATCCACAAGTACGTGTTGATTTTATTGATGAAGTAGGTGATAGCTGGGAAGAGTACGTTGTATTTCACCACAAGTTTTTAACCTGGATGGAGGTCAATGGCATTGAGCGCAAGAGCACCTACTCAGAAGAGGAGTTGGAAGAGTTGGTAAAACAATCTCCCTATTATAAAGCCACTTCCAACGATGTAGATTGGTTAAGCAAGGTACGCATGCAAGGTGCAGTTCAAAAATGGGTAGATCACTCCATCAGTGTCACCATCAACCTTCCATCTAATGCTACGGAGGAGTTGGTAGGAAGACTTTATGTAGAAGCATGGAAAAGTGGTTGTAAAGGTGTTACAGTCTATCGAGATGGAAGCCGTGCTGGCGTTTTGATAGCCAACACCGATAATAAGGAAGAGGAGGTAAAATTCCCCAGTAAACGACCACAAACCTTAGAGGCAGATATAGTTCGATTCCAAAACAACAAAGAGAAGTGGATTGCTTTTGTAGGATTATTAGATGGGCAGCCTTATGAAATTTTCACTGGCTTGGCCGATGATGATGAGGGACTATTGCTACCCAAATCGGTTCAAAAAGGGAAAATTATAAAGAATTATGAGGAAAACGGATCTTCTCGCTATGATTTTCAGTTTGTAAATAAGCGTGGACATAAAACCACTATTGAAGGATTGTCCTATAAATTCAATAAGGAATTTTGGAATTATGCCAAATTAATATCAGGTGTTCTTCGTAACAGCATGCCTATTGAAGATGTTATAAATTTAGTAGCAGGTTTACAACTGGATAATGAAAACATCAACAATTGGAAAAATGGAGTGGAACGAGCTCTCAAAAAATATATCCCCAACGGCACAAAAGCCAAAAAGGGAAGCTGTGAAAGCTGTTCATCCACCAACTTAGTCTATCAAGAAGGGTGTTTAACCTGCCAAGATTGTGGATCCTCAAAATGTGGATAACTAATTAACACATCCTAAGGTTCAACACCACATCAAATTTTTTACTTTAATAAAACAGCCCATCTTGAAATTTCAAGATGGGCTGTTTTATTTGGCTTTGACAGACACAGTCACCCTTCAAATTTTGGATTATTTTTCTTTGACCCCCAAATCCCCTCAAGGGACTTATCAGCATTCGTAGATTTTAAAAAAAATCATCCTTTTCAATCTGTGTTCATCTGTGGGACTGTTATCACATTCTATAATTCAATTCGCGTTAATTTGCGCTAATTCGGTGACACACTTTTAAGTTTTAGGCTTCGACAAGCTCAGCCATCAACCAATTTCCCCAATATCCTACTTCCCTAAACACCTACTTCCCTTTTACCGAATAAGCAACTTAATATATTCTGTTTTACTTTCACTCTTCACTGAAAGTAGATACAAACCAGCTGGAAGATCCGAAACATTTAGGGTGTGCGTAAAGTCATCTGCATATTCAAATTTAAGCTTACGCCCATTCATATCAGACAATTCGATAGTTTCCAAAAGATAAGTAGAGACAATGTTCACGACATCGTTTGCTGGGTTGGGATAAACATTTACCAGAACCCCCATCTCTGGCTCAAAAACACCTGTGCTAACAGAATAGCCTTGCACAACAATATTATCAAAGCGATTGTTCCCAGACTCCCCTGAAGAGGCATCTCCAGTGAAGGCAATTCTAATGGAAAAATGATTGTTATTGTTCACCTCTAACAGATGTGAAAAATCAAGATCTATCTGTTGATAAGCTTCTGTAATTGCAAAATTTTCACGAAATAAAATCCAAGCACCATTTTCTGAAGTCCTATAAAAAAGAGATTGACTCTCTGATCCCTTACTTGTACGAGTTACAGCGTAACTAACTTTTATGGATTCAAAACCTGTAGTGGGAATATCCAACTCCAAATATCGTGTGTTTGATGGATTTCTAACCCTCAAAGCGGTACCAGATTCTACATTATTTCGTCTATTTATTTCAGTGCCCTCATTTACTCTATCTAAATAGCCCTCTCCTGTGCCTGGATAATAGATTGTGCCCATAATATCTACTAATGACTGATCTGACTTCACTTGTGCTAACTCACCAGTTGGCAAATTGTTGAAGTGCCAATAATGAATCAAGTGAGTCTCTACTTGCGTAAACACAGCGGTGATCGAACTATTTTGAGTTAACGTAATTTCAATCTCTCTCTCCTCTTTCAAATGATTACCCACTCCAATCCAATGCGAAAACCGATAGCCAACATTGTCAATCGCCTTCAGTTTTATAGGGATCTGTTTAAAATAGGTTCCTTCCCAAGGATAAGGCGTAGAAGAATTTAGAAGACCTGGCAAATTGCTGTCTATAAGAAGTGAATTGACTTTAACACTTCCACCACCTTGTTTTGATATGATCAACTGTACGTTATCCGATAATCCGAATTCCGATCTGGTGTGCGCTCTAACATATCCTGGACGTTGACTGCCGAAAGTTTTAATTACTCCTCCCTGATCGGTACCACTCCTCCAACGGTTATAATGTTCTGCACGAGAACTGGATATCTTTGCATTGAATTCATCCACCTTTTTAGAAATATAATCGTTTTTAAAACAGCTGTTTAACTGATCAGAAACTACATTCACAAACAGATTTTTAAATTCTGTATTCTGAAGTAGCCGTCTAAATAGACGGGAGGAGGGATCATTGGCGCCACTACTCATTACACGACTGAGTCCGTTCAGCTGATATTTCTGACTCCATAAGCTCATACCAAAATCTGTGTCGTAAAGCATCCAACTCCAGCGTCCATCCAATCCAAGAGGAACATTGACATCAAAAACTCCAGCTCTATTGCGCCAAAAAGTCATATTGTTTTGCGGCCAATCGGTGTTGTAAAAATAGATTTGAGCCGCATAATATTGTGCCAGACTCTCAACATCCACACGCTCCTTTATCCAATTATAATTGTTTTTGAGGGCAGGACTATTGCTTTCGGCATGATTAACAATATCGAAGAAATGAGTTCTATCCTCAGGATACCCTTCATCAACATTCCCCCAAGCATCTAAAATAGCTACATCCTCTGGTGAAACACCAAAATGGCTCTCCAGGAAATATTTGTCGTAACGTTCACGCAAATTCATAATCCCCCAATACTCCCCATTAATAAAATGAATAATGGGTTGAGACGCCATCGTGGCAAAGGGTAGTTGCTTAACCAAATCGCTCATCAAGGCGTCACGGTAGAGGGTATGGTCGTAATCATTGCCGGAGTTGCGAAGTATCAATCTACGAAAATCTTTCACTTGAAACTCTGGATTCCCCTTAGCTCTCAAATCTCCAAAAAAAGGATAATCAAATCGATCTCCCGTACCGTAACTATTTCGGGCATACATCCGCAAAGACTTTCGATAATTGGCACGACTCCACCCTCCATGAACACGAAGGCCAATATTGTGCTGATAAGAAAGAGTTCCACCCTCCTCAAAATATTCAAAATGAGCTGGCTTCTCCCACGCCAAACCACGTTGATTGTAGTTGGCTGGACGCCCGCCGTCCCAGTTCTCTCCTGGATGAGAAGCTACCCAGTCAGAAGCCACCTTCCCAGCCACATAAATACCTTGATAATAATCAAACAACCCAGACTCGTCGGTAGCAATAGAAACCACCGGCAAATCATATTTGCCACTTCCTTGTGGAGAGACAAAATAAGTTTGCGTAACGGAGTAGGGCGAAAGTGCACCGCTCTTTATCGCTTTAACACGCACTACAGTCCCTTTAAAGTAGTTGTTGACTGGGAGCCAAGTACTACTACTATTTGTAGTATTAATGGTGCCCAGTGCATAAGGCTGGGAGGAACGATCAACTATGGGAATAGATCCATTGTATAGATAAGTCTTAGAATTTCGTGATAGAAACGAACTAGAGCTGTAGTTGTTTTTATAAACATAACTGGTTCCTGCCAAATTAGACGGAGAAGGTTCCGATCCATCTAATGTATAATAAATCGCTACATCTGGATCGGTAGTGCTAAGCGTAAGATCAAAGTTTTGAGTATAAAAGCCTTCATCATGCGAAAACTCAACACTGGACTCCAAAACTTGGCTATATCCTGGTGTTTCATTTTTCTCACCGGGAGTGGGCTGATCAAAAAACCAAAAGCCACTTTGATCTTCAATCAATCCATAAGATATATCGCTCGTCAAATTGACCTCAGGTATAGAATGGACAGGGCTTCCAAAACGATCTGAAAGAAGTAGTGGTTCTCCATCAGCAGAAATAGAAAAATTGGTATGGAGTTCACCTGGCGAAACAAAAATATGAGATGCCGACATAGGACGTTCTATAGTACCATTAGGCATTTTCCAACCCACGGCCAAGTTGTCTCCTCCACCCTCCTCTTTCATCAAGGCGGAGATATAATAGTATTGTCCAGCAGTAAGATGAATTGATGCCGACTCTTGTTGGGGAAATTTTGTCCATTCACGACTGTTGGTCCATTCGGGAACCTCCGCAATTAGCTGCACATTAGAAGGCTGATCATCGGTACTCAAAAAGAGTTGGCTGTTGTCGTCACTTGAAATCCAAAAAGTATAATTGCCCGTTGCAGGCGCTTTTAACAATCCATGCATCCGTTGGCCATAATTGTCGTTGACATTTGTAGGAGCTTCAAACAACTGTGTAAAAATAGCTGAATAAGATGGACTCCCAGGATAGCTCGGGCTATTAATCAAATCCTCCACTTTGGTTCCCGATATGTCCAGATATACCTGTTGCAAAACCCCTTGACGCAATCCCGTCTGAGGAGGAACTCTGTTTTTACCTGAAGCCCACACCAAAAGATACTCACCAGGCTTGATTGTAACCTCGGGAAAAATCCATTTGAACGGTTTAGTAACATTGTCGGACAAACCCCATCCTTCCAAATCTACAGCTTGTTGTGTTGGATTATACAGCTCAATCCAATCAGAGAAATCTCCATCCTCATCGGCAATGGTGTTGGAATTTGAAGCCATAAATTCGTTAATAAGGATATTGGAAGAACCCCCTTGTGCGAAAATACTCTTAGCAAAAAATAACTGAGCAAATAAAAAAATAGAAAATAATAGAAAGGAGGTAGAATACTTCATTGGATTGGTTTAAACATTAAAGTTGCAATAACGTAAAAGATAGTAAAAGACAAAAGTTGCAGATTCTTAATAATAAGAGTCCCATTGAAACAAGTTGAGAAACGAGCCACGAGAAACTATTCTCATGCTCGTTTCATGTAGTAAAATAAATCAAAACGGTAAACAGATGAAAAATAATCAATTTTATATTTATATCCGCTTTTTGCGCCTAATTCTATCAAAATGACATAAGAAATCAATTGTTTTACCCTAATCCAAAAGAAGTTGTTGATTTTATATAATGCTTTGTTTTGAAATAGGTTTAAAAAAATATGTGTTTTTATTTAGCCATATGACTTTATCTATGGAGCTATTAATAAACATATAGATGTTCTGCTACAAAAATGAGGCACCACGGGTGCTGCAAAAACAATATCCCAATAGATTCTGCAATATAAATCACGACTACTAAGTCCGCACGATCTCATTTGTATTAGGCGAAATTTTCAACTTCGTTACTATTTTAGTTACTTATTAGATAGAGACTCCATCCCAAAATCAAGAAGAGAAAAAGTCATTTCACTAAGGCAACTGGCGGTTGTAATAGAATTATTTATCTTTGTATTTCTAAAAATTAAAATATGACTCAAGATAACATACGGGTACGTTTTGCCCCAAGCCCCACTGGGCCACTACATATTGGCGGAGTACGCACAGCACTTTTCAACTATCTGTTTGCTAAAAAGCATGGGGGTACTTTTATTCTCCGCATTGAAGATACCGATAGCACACGATTTGTTCAAGGTGCGGAAGAGTATATCAATGAATCTTTGGAATGGTTAGGTTTAAATGTTGATGAGGGGGTAAAACAAGGCGGAGAATATGGTCCTTATAAGCAGTCGGAACGCAAGCCTATCTACAAACAATATGCACGACAACTTTTAGATAGCGGATGGGCTTACTATGCTTTTGATACGCCCGATGAATTAAATACGATACGATCGCAGTACGAAGCAGAAAAGAAGACTTTTGCTTACGATATTCACACTCGTAAAAAACTAAATAATTCACTGAATTTAACCGATGAAGAGGTCAGC
>CAZJDS010000012.1:0-24237 GCA_964544795.1 uncultured Alkaliflexus sp.
TGATCATTTCTGAATCAGAAGGAGCTACCAATCATGGCGCAGCAATAAATTTTGTTGTTCGAGATGGGCTACTTAAATTTGAACTGCATAAAGGCAATGCTAGTCGTGTTAAGCTGCAGTTAAGTTCTCGTTTGGAAGGAATGGCAGCTGCAATTGTTTTGTAATTTGAGAGTGGTTTTTTTGCTAAAGATCCTCCATTCGTATAGCACGCTGTTGTAAATTGTGTTAGTGTATCGGAGTTTTAGTATCTTTCCACCTTCATTTATTTTTTGATTTTAATGTTATAAAAGTTTTCTAATCTTTAGATAATGTCAATGCATTATTTAAAAAAGTAGAATTAAAATGCCTGAACAAAAAACAGTTTTGAGATTGCGGAAACAATAAAAAAATTGTTTTAAATCAGGAAACACTATAAAATACTTATCCATGAAGTTGAAATTTAGCATAAGCCAAAAGTTGATCTATGGTTTTGGATTAATATTAGTTGTTGTATTGTTAAACAGTATTTTAACAATTGTAACTTTAGTTAGGAGCACTAGTCTTAACAACCAAGTGACTGGTATCTATGGTCCTACAGTAAAAGGATTGGGTGATATGGACATGATGATCACTCAAAGCAAAATGCTTATACGAAATTGGGTTTTTGTTGATAAGCAGCCAGGCACACCTGATAAAATAAGATTGGCTGAGCTTCATGGAACTGATTGGCCAAATTTAAAACTTTCTGTGCAGCCCATAGCTAAGGAGTGGGAGAGTGCAGAAGATTTAGCACTTATTGAAAATGTGTTCCATCAAACTGATTCTCTGTTTGAACTTCATCAATATATAATGCAGAACCTGAGCTCTTTTGATTCATATGAAGATGTAATGGTTTTCTTTGAAGCTGAAGATATGGTGATGGAAGGTGGAGGTATTATTACACTTTCTGATCAAATAGTTGATAAATTGTCTCTGCTGACACAAAAATACAGCCAAAAAAATGAGCGTGCATTGGATCAAATGGGTAGTGCTTTTACTACGTTGGGATGGGTTGTAATAATTATGGGTATTCTTTTGGTACTTGCTTCTATAGCGATTGGTTTGGTGCTTTATAATTCCATTGTTAAACCATTAACCAAAGGAGTGGAATTTGCGAAAGCAATTGGTGGAGGAGACCTTACCGCAAAAGTTGATATTAACCAGAATGATGAAATAGGAATGTTGGCTAACGAGTTGAGTAATATGGCTAGCAATCTTAAAAATACAGTAATGTCCATAAAAGAGAGTGCCAGTAATTTGGTAAACTCTAGTGATGGTCTTAAAACAAGTTCTCTTCAATTGTCTCGAGGCTCTGCAGATCAAGCGGCTTCTGCCGAGGAGGTCTCCACTTCCATTGAAGAGATGGTAGCTAATATTGATCAAAACACTGAGAATTCTGTTCAGACAGAAAAAATCACCGTTGAAACTGCTAAAGATGTTAATGTTGCGAATGAATTAAGTTCAGAAGCAGCCAAAGCAATGAGTGCTGTATCGGAGAAGATATCAATTATTAGCGATATTGCTTTTCAAACCAATATATTAGCTTTAAATGCTGCCGTTGAAGCGGCTCGTGCAGGTGAGCATGGACGTGGCTTTTCGGTGGTGGCTGCTGAAGTGCGTAAGCTTGCTGAGCGTAGCAAGGTTGCTGCTGATGAGATTGTCACATTGGTAAACAGGGGATTAAAGGTATCAAAAGAGTCTGGTGACAAAGCACGTGGGCTGGTTCCAGACATTGAAAAGACAACTCTCTTAGTAAAAGAGATTGCCGCAGCTAGTATGGAACAAAAAACGGGTGCTGATCAAATTAATTTAGCTATGCAACAGCTCAATATTATTACTCAGGAAAATGCTTCCAGTTCTGATGAGTTAACGCAGAGTTCTGATCAGTTGTCTGTTTTAGCACAGAACCTTCAAGAGGCTGTGAGCTATTTCAATATTGGCGATGAACCTCAAGCGAAAAAAAATAAAGACGATAAACCTCAGAAAACTGCCCCAAAAAAGGAGGAAAAAGAGGGAGTGAAGCCTGTAACTTCTTCTGGTAAATATATTCAAACAGATTTATCCAATCTTGAGAAGGAATTTGACCTAGAAAATTATGAGAAATTTTAAGTCGTTCTCTCATCTATTGCAATAATTTAGAAAAACATAAGATTTTTATACTATGACCAACAGTTTTAGAATCAAACATAAAGATGTGAAAGGTGAAAAGACCATCACCCTATCAGGTCAGTTAACCATAAATAGTATTACAAAGCTTGTGGCAGAGATGAAGGATCTATTACAAAACACATCAAATGTTAATATTCAGGTAAAAGAAGTAGAGAATATGGATTTAACATTTATTCAAATGCTTTTTGCCATTAAGAATAGTGGTAAAAAAGAGAATTACAAGATAAAAGTCAATATGGATCTTTCTGAGGAGTTGACTTTATTAATTAGCAATGCAGGGTTCCATGAAATTTTAAATCTAAACTAATTAAATAGCATATAGTTATGGCAAAGACGGTTCTTATTGTAGATGATTCTGAAAGTATCCGAGAAGTAGTTAATTTCACTCTCCAAAACGAAGGATATGATGTTCTCGTGGGGGTAGATGGTGATGAGGCATTAAAATTCTTAGATGGTCGTCATATTGATATCATCATTACAGATTTACACATGCCGAATTTAGACGGCTTGGGACTGATACGTAAAGTTCGAGAAATGGAAGCGTATAAGCATATTCCTATTTTGTTTCTTACTACTGAATCGCAAGCCGCAAAGAAAATGGAGGCAAAAGAAGCAGGCGCTACTGGTTGGATTATTAAACCTTTTGTTCCTGCAAAACTACTATCAGCAATTTCACGAGTGATAAGATAAATATTCACATGTTGCAAGAAATCAAAAAGCAGTTTTTTGAACAGACGTTGCACGAGTTAACCAGCATCAATGAATTGTTGGATAAAGATAAGTTTGAGGAGAAGGAGATGTCAGTATTGATTGATAGAATTTTTAATATTACACATCAAATATGTGGAACTGCTCCCATGCTTGGGTACGAAACCATGCCAGTTTTGTCGCGAAAACTTGAACGTGTATTTTATCAAATTCGAACTGAAAAAACCGAGATAACCAATCAGTTTATTCAACAAACCAAAAGAAATTTGATCGTTATGATCTCATTGTTAAATGATGAATCATAAAGTTCTACAGCAATAGATAATTTAAAAGATCACGTTATGTCACCTGGTAATTATGCCAAATTGATTTTATTACATGATTGATAAATTTAGAGCAAAATTCGTCGAGGAGTCCAAAGACAATATTCATGATTTGGAAGAAGCCTTGTTCTTGTTGGAAAACGACATGGGCAATCGTGATCTTATTGAAAGGATATTTAGGGCAATGCACTCTCTGAAAGGAGGAGGAGCCATGTTTGGGTTTAATGATTTGAGTGAATTTACTCATCATCTGGAGACGATTTATGATGGTGTGCGTAGCAATAAAATTAAAGTTTCAACAGAGCTTATCTCATTAACCTTTTTGGCTGTTGACCAAATCAATTTTTTGTTGAATAAAGGAAGCTTAACCACTGAGAAAGACAAGAGAGAGCAACAAGATTTTATTCTGAAACTACAATCTTTTATAGATCCATCTAAAGGGTTAGTTAAAGATCAGGGTGCAGAGATTCTTGGAGAACTTGAGCAGCAACTTGACGCAGGGCTCTCCACAGATGAAAAAGAGAAAACCTACTTAATCACCTTTATACCACAAATTGAACTACTTCAGAATGGGACTAACCCTCTCTTTCTTATGGATGATTTGCATTCAATGGGAGATGCCATTTGTATAGCTTATACGCATAAAATCCCCTCTCTAGATTTGTTAAATCCTACTGGAAACTATAGTGTTTGGCAAATTGTTTTAAGCACTTCTGAATCAATCAATGAAATAAAAGATGTCTTTATTTTTGTAGAAGATGAGTGTGAGCTAATTATAGACCAGATTGCAGAAGTTGCAATTACAAAGCAGGATGAATTGCTCTCTATAGTTGAGAAGGCGCGCAAGACAAACATATTAATCAAAAAGGAGGATTTAGCGCAAGGAGTCTGGAATAAAGTTGAAGAGGCAAAGCCAACCTCAGTAAAGAAAAATAGTGCGACTTTAGATCATAAAATTTCAAGTATTCGTGTTTCATCGGAGAAGATTGATGAACTGGTCACATTTGTTAGCGAGTTGGTAACTATTCAGGCACAACTTAGTCTGTATGCCGAAAGCAGTAATAATCCAGCCATTATCTCGCTTGCTGAAAATATAGAGAAATTATCACGTCAGCTTCGTGAAAATGCATTTGACATCAGTCTTATTCCTCTTCAGAGTGAATTAATGCGTTTTCAGCGGCTTATTCGAGATCTCTCTAAAGAACAGGGTAAAGAGATTGACTTCATTATTGAAGGGGGAGATATTGAACTCGACAAGAATATAATTGAAAATCTTACTGATCCTTTACTGCATATTCTTCGTAACGCTATTGATCATGGTATTGAGCTTCCTGAAGATAGAATTAAAGCAGGAAAATCACCTAAAGGAACTATTCTTTTCAAAGCGTACTATGCAGGAGCCAATGTCATCATTGAGATTTCAGATGATGGAAAGGGAATAGACTCTAACTTCATTCTTCAAAAGGCCATTTCTAAAGGGATAGTTGAAGAGGGAGTACAGTTGGAAGAGAAAGAGATTCTGAGTCTGATTTTTTTGAGTGGATTTACTACCAGGGAAGAGGTGACAGATGTTTCTGGTCGTGGAGTGGGCATGGATGTGGTTCGACGTAAGATTTCTGAAATCCGGGGTGAAGTCAGCATTGAGTCAGAAAATGGTAAAGGAACTATCATAACCATCACACTCCCTTTAACGTTATCTATAATTGATGGACTGCTGGTAAAGGTAGATGAAAACCAGTATGTAATTCCAATTAGTTCTATTGAAAAAATTCATGCACTAAATCGTTCTCAGTTCAAAAACACTTTTAACAATGTTGTAGAGCTTGAGGGTGATCAATTGCCCTATATAAATTTACGAAAATCGTTTAATTTAGCTAATAGTGAATCTGAAAGTGAAGTAGTTCAACTTGTAGTAATAAAGTCTGATAGCCGTATGACGGGACTTATCGTTGACAGCGTTATTGGCGAGTACCAAACAGTGGTGAAGCCTCTAGGAAAATATCTTCGCAAACAAGAGATTCTTTCTGGCGCATCTATAATGGGCGATGGGAGTATATCAATGGTTATAGATACTTCACGACTGCTACAGGTTCGAAGAGGTAAGAATTAATAATTACAACGTTTTTAACGTTAGAAAAAAACAACATGAAACGAGCTTAAGAGATACTTCTCACAAAGGAGAATCGAAGATCAACGTAGCTAATGATTATCTTGGCGAGTTCCATGTGGCAATTGAAAAACAAATTATAAACAGATGAAAGCACTTGACAAAATATTTTTATCATTTCAAATAGGCAATGATATCTTTGCTGTTGATGCCTTAAAAGTTGATCATATTTTGGAATTGCCTTCTCATATTACGAAAGTACCCAATACGCCTGAATATCTGCTTGGGATAATTAACTTGCATGGTAATATTATTCCTGTGGCGGATATGCGCGTTATAATGCATATTGAAGAGATAATTAATGGAGCGGATACATCTATTATTGTGCTGAACCCGACCGGAAATCAGGATGCTAAAATTGGAATTTTAGTTGATTCGGTTCGGGAAGTAATAGAAACCAGTAACTTTGACCTAAAGGAGACTATTCTCGAAGGGAATAAGGGTTTGTTAGACTCTTTTGAAGGCACATTTATTAGGAATGATCAATTTATTCATGTGATAGATATCAATAATTTAACCGAAATAATTGAACAATAAGTAATATGGCCTCAGAAAAAAATTCATATCTCACTTTTAGAGTTGGCGACGAAACCTTCGGCGTTAATGTGGTGAAGGTTATGGAGATTCGTGAGTATTCAAAACCCAAGGCTCTACCTCAAACATTGCCTTTTATAAAAGGGGTTGTTGCGTATCAGGATGAAATAATTCCCTTGGTGGATACAGGGCTGAAATTTGGAATGGCACCTATAAAGCTTGGTGAATCAACGATAGTAGTGGTGCTTCAGCTTATTAACCACATGTTAAGTAAAACATTTCGGTTGGCTATTTTGGTGGATGAGGTGTCTGATGTGTTAGAGTGTGATGATTCTGAAATGAAAATAATTTCAGAAGAGTATAAACCAGGATATATCTACTCCACTTATTCCAACGGAGAGCAATTTATTTATATATTAGATTTCGATGTGGTTTTTGATGAGAAAGAGGTCATTTCCATATTGGATTCTATAAAGAAGTTAGGCGGCTAAGGCAAATGATGAAAAACGAGACTCATAATCCCGAAATGTTAGATTGCTTTAAAGCGCAATTGTCTGAACAAGACTTTAACGTGTTCAGTAGGTTTATCTATTCTGAGTTTGGTATCAAAATGCCTCCTATTAAGCGAGTGATGCTTCAAGGACGATTACTTAAACGAATTCGGGAACTGGGTTTTAAAACCTATTCAGAATACAAAGACTATTTTTTTAGTGAAGAAGGGCAGGCAAATGAGCTCCTGCATTTTTTAAGTGTTATAACAACTAATAAAACAGATTTTTTTAGAGAACCAGGACATTTTATCTTTTTAAAAGAAGTAGTTTTGCCAGAATATCATAGCAAGAACTCTACTCAACCTTTTAAGGTGTGGAGTGCAGGATGTTCAAGTGGTGAAGAACCTTATACTATTGCTATCGTCCTAAATGAGTTTGAGCGGGTAAATCCGCTTTTTAAATTTGAAATATTAGGAACAGACATCTCTGCGAATGTTTTAGAAAAGGCCAGCAAAGGGGTTTATCCAATGAACAAAACGGAGACAATTTCATTAGAGTTAAAGCGCAGGTATTTTTTAAAAAGCAAAGATATTCAAAATCCAACAGTGCGAGTAAAGCCTATTTTGCAAAATAGATTAAAGTTGGGTTATTTAAATCTTATGGATTCATATTATGATATAAATGAAACTTTTGATCTCATATTTTGCAGAAATGTCTTAATCTATTTTGATAGAGCTACTCAGGAAAAAGTAATAACAAAATTGTGTAATCATCTAAAACCAGGAGGCTATTTTTTTATTGGGCATTCGGAATCATTATCAGGCATGAATTTGCCATTAGAGCATATCAAACCAACAATTTTTAGAAAGAAACAGCAGTAAATAATCGACTGTAAAATACAAATATAATTATGGCAAAAATTTCGGACAGACAACTTTTAAAAGAGGTAAGGGAGCGGCTACAGGAAGGTTCAAAATATGAGAAAGAGGTAAAATATCTTACCCAGGAACTACAGAATGTGACAATGCGTCTTAAAGAATCAGAGTCTCTGAAAAGTCACTTCATATCCAATATCTCAAATGAAATAGTAAATCCATTTACCTCTATTTTAGGATTGTCTAAAAGCATCCTTTCAGTTGAGAAAAATGATTGGAAAAAAGTGGTCTCAATGGTCGCTTTAATACACAGTGAAGCGTTTAATCTTGACTTTCAACTAAAAAACATTTTTGTAGCAGCTAAAATTGAAGCAGGTGAGGTGGTTCCCAATATTGCCAAGGTTAATATTAAAAATGTTATTCAAGGTATTGTGGAGTCCTTTAGTTTAATCGCTCGAAAAATGGGAATTGACATTGAATTTAATTTCAATATCGAATACGGTTTTGGAAAGAACTTCTATTTTAAAACCGATAGTGAAAAGCTCAAAACCATCATGAGTAACTTGCTAAACAATGCCTTGAAATATAGTTACAAAGACAGTAAAGTTATTATAACCGTTACAGCTGATGAAGACGATTTGTCTATTTCAGTAAAGGATTTTGGAACAGGAATCTCCGAAAAAAATCAAAAAATCATCTTCGAGCGTTTTAAACGACTCGATTCAGGAATCAACTCTCTAAACCGAGGACATGGTCTAGGCCTGTCAATTACCAAAACATTATTAGATGTGGTAGGAGGATCAATTGAAATTGAAAGTAAAAAGGGGGAAGGCTCAACTTTTTCCGTTTTGATCCCCGAAGCAAAAAATGTGGTAGATGGTTTTAGTGGAGAAGGTAACGACATCTTTTTTGATGACGATGATGAGATTTTTTAAGGGAGACTAGATGAATCAATATTTACAACACTTTTTGTATCCTTCGACACTTTTTGCCAGTAAGGATCCCTACGTGGTTCAAACCATTTTAGGATCATGTGTGGCAATATGTCTTTGGGATCCAGTCGCTAAGATCGGGGGGATCAATCATTACATGTTACCTACATGGAATGGGAATGATTTAGCATCTCCCAAATATGGCAATATTGCCATCGATCGGCTTGTGGAAAGAATGATTCAGCTTGGAAGCAGGATCGAGAACTTAGAAGCAAAAGTTTTTGGAGGAGGTGATTTAATATCTACCGATCGAAGCGTTATGCTTATTGGTGAAAGAAACATTAGAGTAGCTCGAATTATTCTTGAAGAAAAAAATATTCCAGTAATTGCATCCAGTACGGGTGGACGTAAAGGTAGAAAAATTCTATTTTTTACACAAAGTGGCGAAGTGCGCCATAAGTTTCTTGAGAAACAGTATGGTTAGTGCTGTTCATAAGGTCTATTTATAGTAAATTATGGAGAAGAAGATTAAAGTACTTATAGTTGATGATTCTGCGGTAGTTAGGCAGAGTCTCACTTCAATTTTGGAGTCCGATCCACAAATTGAAGTTATGGGTACAGCTGCCGATCCGATAATTGCTGTGAGAAAGATATTGAAAGAGATCCCCGATGTTATCACATTAGATATTGAAATGCCCAGGATGGATGGATTGACATTTTTACGAAAAATAATGTCACAACTTCCAATTCCTGTAGTAGTTATTTCTTCGCTTACTAGTGAGGGAACAGAGGTGGCAATGAAAGCTTTGGAATATGGAGCTTCAGAAATTATAGGAAAGCCAGCTATGAATGCAGCTCAATTTTTCAACGACTCGAAGATTCTGATCTGCGATGCTGTGAAAGCTGCTTCTCAAGCTAAATTGTCAAGAATAAAGATTAGTAAACCGCCTGAAGTCATGGTGGTAGAGCCAAAATATTCTGCAGATGTTATTTTAAAAAAAGCCACTTCTCGAACAAGAATTGTCGATACCGATAAAGTTGTTGTAGTGGGCGCATCTACTGGCGGTACAGAAGCAATTCGGATATTGTTAAAAAACCTCCCTTCTCGAATGCCTGGAATGGCCATTGTTCAGCATATGCCTGAGGGGTTTACAAAGTCTTTTGCAAACAGCTTAAATAATATATGTGAGTTTGAAGTGAAAGAGGCTGAGGATGGAGATCGTCTCTATCAAGGTCGAGTACTTATTGCTCCTGGCAATCATCACATGCTTTTAAAGCGTTTAGGCAAAGAGTATTCAGTTGAAATTAAGCAGGCTCCATTGGTGAATAGACATAGACCATCGGTGGATGTCCTATTTAGATCCGCAGCCCGTTATGCGGGACAAAATGCCACAGGTATTATTTTAACAGGGATGGGTGCAGATGGAGCAAAAGGGCTTCTTGAATTAAAAGAAGTTGGTGCTCAAACTATTGCACAAGACCAAGAATCTTCGATAGTTTTTGGAATGCCTAAAGAAGCTATTAAATTAGGGGCAGCTAAGGAAATTATGAGCTTAGAAGATATTGCTCCCTTCCTTGTAAGAAAGTTCCTTTAAAATATCAGATGATAACGCTTCTGTTTTATTTATTATAATTTCTCAAGTCCTAATAGAATGAAAAGGATAAAATACAAAACGTTGATCTCTAGAGCCACCTTACAAGGGATGGCATTAGGATTAGTTGTGGCCATTATAATTATTCTTCTGAGTATGGACTCCTCGGCTTTGGTAAGCTCTGGAGAGGTCACAATAAAAAGGTTGTTTTCTGTTTTTCCAGGAATTTGGGCGGTGATTTTCCTTCCCTTTATTTTTGCTTTTGCCAGTTATTGGATTTCAAAAAAATTTGCTAGTATCATCAAAAGACAGGCTGGCCGTCTTAGAAGGGAAGCAGGACGCACCAAGATGGTGTTATCGTTTATTGAAAATCTTCGACAGGATAAGTTGGAAGAGCCTTTGAATGATGACGACAAAGAAGATTCTTTAACCAATGCTTTGATCAACTTACGCGAGTATATGATAAAAAGCAAGCGTGAGCAAGAACGTCGAAGACTTGAGGAGGAACAGAGAAATTGGGTGACAAAAGGATTGGCAGAATTTGGTGAAATACTTCGAAAATCCAGCGACAATCTTGAAGAGCTCTCTTATGAAATAATTCGCTATATGGTGAATTATATGAAAATTAATCAAGGTGGTGTTTTTCTCTTAAACCAAGAGAAGAATGGGGAGCCCTATTTTGAGATGACAGCATGTGTTGCTTTTGATCGTCGAAAGTATGCCGATAAAATTATCCATTGGGGAGAAGGATTAATTGGTCGATGCGGATTAGAAAAAGAGACTATTTTTCTCACAGATGTACCTCAAGATTATATTAATATCACTTCAGGTTTGGGGGATGCAAATCCTGGCACTATTTTATTAGTTCCTTTAAAGACCAATGACGGGCTTTATGGAGTTATTGAGTTGGCATCCTTTCAAATTCTTCAAAGTTACGAGATCGAGTTTGTTGAGAAGTCGGCAGAGAGTATTGCTTCAACCATTGCTATGGTGAAGACCAATATACAAACCAACAAACTTTTGCGTGAAACTCAGATACAGGCAGAGAAAATGGCTCAGCAAGAGGAAGAGCTTCGTCAGAATCTTGAAGAGATGCGTGCTACTCAAGAAGAGAGCGATCGAAGAGAAGTAGAGCGCAAAGGGATATTAGATGCTATTGATCACGCCGCTATATCATGTGAGTTTGATGCTGCTGGAAACTTGTTATCCGTGAATGAGAACTTTTTACGAACTTTTAAATATAAAGCTGAGGAGATAGAGGATCAGAATCTACGGATTTTTGTATTTAAGGATGATGTAAGTGAATTAGATAAAGTGTTGGCTGATATTCAATCTGGAAATAATTTTCGAGGTCGCGTTAGAAGAAGAACAAAAGCAGGGCAAGAGATTTATCTGCTATCCACTTATAGCCCAGTGATTGATCACAATGGGAACATATTGAAGATATTGAGTCTTGAAAACGATGTTACCGATCAAGTTAAGATGGAAGACGAATTGATGCGTTCCAAGGATGAATTGGGGCTGTTGCTTGAGCAGGCTCGTAATGAGATGAAGGAGCAGTTTAAAGAAATTGAAGCGGTAAAAATTAGAAATGAAAAAACGTTAGAAGGAGCTTTGGATGCTATAATTACTACCAATCAAGATGGTGTAGTTGAGTTTTTTAATGCAGCAGCAGAAAAGTTATGGGGATATGAACGAGAAGAGGTCTTAAACCAAAAGGTGGATATGCTCTTTTCTAAAGAAACCCTTAAAACAGATGATTTTGCAACTCGTTTTGTATCTAGAGAGGCTGAGAAAATCGTGGGTGAAAGACGAGAAGTACCTATTCGTACAAAATTTGGGGAAGATGTCTCTGTGCTCATACTTTTATCCGAAGCTCAAATGGGAGAAGAATTTTCATATACGGCTTTTATACAAAATGTGGAAGTTGAATTGTTTTAATTTCGAAAGCCTTACATATGCAGAACAAAGAAGGAAATCAGAAATATGGGGAGTATCTGCAAGTAATTAAGGAGTGTTCACCTTATGATTTTAGCGAATATTCTAATAACTCCATTGATCGGCGCATTGAAAAAATTATGCACGACAACGATCTTAATATGGATCAGCTCATATATAAAACTCGTACCAGCGAAGAATTTGTTGAATTTGTGGTCGAAGGAATTACAGTTAATACCACTGAGCTTTTCCGTGATCCCTTGTTGTGGAAGTATCTGCACCAAGAGGTGTGGCCTTCTTTTAAAAACAAGGCGAATATTAATATTTGGCACGCGGGCTGTTCAACAGGTCAGGAGGTCTATTCAAATATGATCTTATTGGATGATCTGGGTTTATTGGATCAGTGTAACATCTACGCTTCAGATATTAGTAGAAATGCTATTTCTAAAGCCAAAAAAGGAGAGTACGCATGCAGCTTTAATATTGAAAAGTATTATGATAATTTCATCCAGGTTTTTGAGGAAGATAAACATCATCTTTTTGAGAAATATTTTGTTGTGAATGAGAAAGAGGATCTTTTCAAAGTAAATGAGTCTTTTGTCAAGAAAATTAAATTTATGACACACGACTTGGTAAAGCAGGAGTTTCCTGTAAGTATAAAATTTGATATTATTTTTTGTCGCAACGTTCTTATCTACTTTAATGAACGATTGCAGACAGATATTGTTCAGCGATTTCACAACCGGCTTTTACCTGAGGGGCTTCTTGTTCTTGGTGCTCATGAGTTGTTAGACGGCTTTTTTAGAACCAAATTTACGCGTACCAATCAAGTATATAGAAAGAATAATTCTTTTCATTTCAAATATTAAAACCAGATATCACTGTGAATTTTGGAATTGCTGAATTAAAAGAAATCACTGTTTTTATGTCGAAATACTCCGACATGGATTATAGTAATTATACACTTTCCTTTTTGGCACGTCGGCTTTCACTTATTTTCACTACCCTAAAAATACGGCAAGTAGAAAAATTTTATCAAAGCCTTGAAGATCCAGATTTTAGAGATCGGGTGAAAAGTCTTATGTGCGTGCCCGTTACAGAGATGTTTAGAGACCCTGCTTTTTGGCGCACTTTGCGGAGTAAAATCTTAAAAAATCTGCCTGAAAAGACAGATACTATTTGGCTACCACTTGCCTCTGGAGGTGAAGAGGCTTACTCCCTCTCTATACTCTTAAGAGAGAAGAGAGTGGATAAGAATTATAAGATTCTATGTAACAACCCCACATCTTTTTTGAACGAACAAATAGTCAAAGGGTTTATTAACAATAAGCGAATGGACATTAATCAGACCAATTATCGTCGGTTGGAAGATCAAGATAATTTTCTACATTATTTTGACAACGCAGATAAAGTTCTAATAGTGAGCTCGGAGATAACAAAAAACATCGAATGTGTGACGGGTAATTTTATTACCCATTTGCCTCACAATAGAAATATTGGTCTTATTCTTTTTAGAAACATTTCGTTGTATTATAATCCAAGGATGGCAGAGTCTATTTATAAGATTTTGATAGAGCAATTGATGCCAGGAGGATATTTGGTAATTGGAATTAAAGACAAGCTTCCCAAGTCAGTTGAAGATGAATTAACTGTTGTTGATGAGGCAGATAGAATATATCAAAAACCAGTATTAAAAAGAAAGCAGAATTATGCCCTCTTCTAATCGGTCATTTAAAGTTATTGTTGTGGGAGGATCGGCTGGAAGCTTCTCCGTTCTATCGAATATTTTAAGTAAAATAAGACCAGATTTTAACATCCCCATTATTCTCTGTTTGCATCGGTTGAAACATGTAAGATCAGGGTTGGTAGAAGGCTTGAGCTTGAAGTCGGTACTTAAAGTAGTGGAACCTAATGATAAAGAACGATTAAAGCCGAATACTGTTTTTTTAGCACCAGCGAATTATCATCTTTTTTTAGAGTTGGATGGTTCTATTTCGCTTTCTACAGAAGAGAGCTTGAACCATAGTCGGCCTTCTATTGATCATACATTGTCATCTGCGGCGTATGTATTCCGCGATAAAGTTTTGGGAATTTTATTAACTGGTGCGAATATAGATGGAGCTCAAGGAATGAAAAAAATTGATGAAGCAAATGGGTTTACAGTAATTCAGGATCCATCAACCTGTGAAATTGATACTATGCCTCGTTCAGCTCTGAAAATTTTTACACCAAACGTAATATATTCGCCAGCTCAAATAATAGATTTTTTAAACTCGTTGCATTTTGATTAAATCAGTAATATAATTTTGGTTAATGCTAGCATTGGGGGGAAGATGTATAGTGAAGAGCTAAAAAGATAGACGCAAAAAGTAATAGTATTTATTGGTTTTTATAAATAGAAGCGAAAAATGCAAAATAGATGTGCCTTAAAAGCGCACTATTTTGGATAATTTAAAATCAAATTTTAGAGAGATGAAAAAGAACATCAATGATTTTCCAATATTAACAATTCTTTATCTGTTGGGCGCAGGTGGCTTTGGATTGGCCATATTGAAGTTTTTGATTTACTCTTTCAAATTGGCACCTAATGTGCTTTTGATGGATTTACTTTCGCTTTTATTCTTTTTAGCACTTCTTTTTTTTGCAGATAAAAGTATTCGTTCGATGCGATCTCATCAACAAACTGTTGATGAAGAGTGTAATGCTTTGAGGAAGCGGTCGCAGATTGAGAAAGAGGCATTGCAAGAAAAGGTGGCAATTTATGAAGAGAAAGAGAATGATGCTCTAAGGTTTGCCTCCTATCGAGAGAAGATAATGCAGCAAATATTTGAAAATAAATCAGTGTTGAAAGATAAACATCGCTTTTTGCATCTTTTATCAGAGCTTTTTCAGGCAGGAGCTGTAATCCTTTATAAAGAAACCAAACCAAAAGGAAATTTTGACGTAGAAGCTATTTATGCTGTTCCTGAAGATTTTCAGCCACAATCATTTGTGGAGGGAGAGGGGTTAAACGGACAGGCTGTGGCAGATGGAGTTCCTATGGTAATAGAGGATATTCCTGAGCATTTTCTTCCTATCTCTTCTGGGTTGGGATCTTCTTCGTCTGTATATCTTTATCTTCTTCCAGTTATGAAAGAAGGTAGATGTACCCATCTTATCGAGATGGCTACATTTGTTAAAAGCGATATTGCGAGATTGTGGGAAGAACTCTCCAAAAAGTTGGTTGAAAAGGAGGTTTTATAATTTTATGGAATGAATAAGGATTTTAATATAAAAGAGTTTGTAAAGCGTTGGCGAAGAAGACTTTCTATAGATGTCTTGTCTGTCAATGATCGTGCTTATTTGAGTGCGATTGTTCTCTTGTTACTATTACTTTCCTGGGCAGGATTCACCTCATTTATGAATGTTTCATTCTCTTTTACGCATATTATTCGTATTCATCGGTTTTTTCCAGTATGGGTAATCGATATGTTTATACTTGGCTTTCCTTTTATTGTTATTGTCACTAAAAACACACTAAAAAATCATTCGTATAAGCTCCAAAAGGAGCTGGAAGAAAAGACCCGACTTTATCATCACAATATCGAATTGGCGAATGCGCTCATGGAGAACAATTGGGAGCCAGTGGAAGTGGTGGACGATTTGCTTTCGAAAAAACTCTTGGATCTTGGTCAAAACATTCGGGAAAGTAAAAAAAAGGAGGACCAACAGAATTGGATTACACGTGGGAAAGAGACTGTTTCTGAGGTTTTACGAAATGCTCAAAATTTAGACGACCTCTCATTCAACACTATTAAATCCATAATTCATTATATGGATGCTGTTCAAGGCGCTTTTTATATATTAAACGAAAACACTTTAAAGAGAACTGCAATGTACGCCTATGGGCGACGTAGGTTTGAGTACGATGAAATAGCTATAGGGAAAGGTTTGGTGGGTGCAGCTGCATATGAACGTGCTATGATCTATCGGACCGAAATTCCAGATGATTACTATTCAATAACTTCTGGATTGCTGGGCGAACAAAAACCAAGAAGTATTATTATCATTCCTCTCATACAAGAAGAGAACCTACAGGGAGTGATGGAAATTGCATTTTTGCATACCGAAGTAAATGGCTATAAGCGCCGTTTTGCCAATGAGATAAGTAGCATGATTGGCCAGACTATCTATAGCCTAAAAGTAACTGCGCATACTAAACAATTGCTGAAAGAATCGCAGCAAATGACCTCTACACTTCGAGAAAATGAGGAGCAGTTGCGCCAGAATGCTCGTGAAATGATTGCAGCGCAGGAAGAACTTGAAAAGTCCAATAAGCTACTTGAGTCCCAAATTCAAGAAGTGGCAAACTCAGGAAAGCGATTGGAGGCTCTTTTAACCAACGCTTCTGAATTTATCTCCATCTACAACCAAAACCAGGAGCTCCTATTTGAAAGTCCTTCTGTGAAACGTATATTAGGCTTTAACGATGATGACGAAATAATGGGAATGGATCCAGAGATTCTTACACCTCGTGGACTCCGTACCATTAACAACCTGTTTCAATATTTACTGGATACCCCAGGAGGTGAGCAAACAGCTCAATATACCTACTTACGTAAAAATGGGGAAAAACTTTATCTGGAAACTAAGGGGAAAAACTTGCTTCACGATCCTGCTATAAGAGGTATTATCTTTAATACGCAAGATATTACAGAAAGAAGAAGAGCCGAGAAAGAGGAGAAGATGAAGAGTCGTATGCAGAGTTTGTCTGAAAATTCACCAGATATGATTATGCGTGTGAATTTGATGGGGAAATTGGTCTATGTGAATCCTGCAGTAAGTAATTTTATTGGAGTTCCTTCTGTTAATATAGTAAATAAGCGAGTTCATGAATTAGATGTCGATAAGAGATTAATTGATTTTCTGCAAGAGAGCATTGCTTCCCTTCGTGAAAACCAGCAGCAGACTATTTCAGAGGTTTCAGTTGAGTCTGATTTGGGAGAGCTTATTATGGAAATTAAGTCTATTCCTGAATTGGGTGAAGGAGGCAATTTGGAAACCATCCTGTTTGTAGCACATGACATGACGGAATTCAAGATGATTGAGGCGGATATTAAAGAGAAGAACAAGAAAATTTCAGATAGCATCAACTATGCACAAAGAATACAGTCATCAATTTTGCCAGATACTCGATTTATTCAAGAGTTTTTTCCACGTTCTTTTATCTTTTACCGTCCAAAAGATGTGGTAAGTGGAGATTTTCCATGGTTCTTTCATAAAAATGACATCTCTTATGTGGCAGCTGTGGATTGTACAGGGCATGGAGTTCCAGGAGCACTTATTAGTTTCATAGGTTATTTCTTGCTCAATAATATTGTGAATGCACAAACAGATCATTCAGCAGCGTTGATACTTGATGAACTTCATCAAGCTGTTCGCACCACTCTTAAGCAAGATAAGGAAGGTGCCACTGGAAGAGATGGGATGGATTTGGCATTTTGCATGATTGACAAAAAAAAGAAGGTATTGCAGTTTGCAGGAGCTTACCGTCCACTCTATTTGTTGCGTGATGGAGAGCTCATTGAATATTCAGGAAGTAGAAAGGCCATTGGAGGAATTCCTCTTGCAAAGAAAGTAGAGAAAGACTTTGAGAATCATCTTATTAATTATCAAGAAGGAGATAAGATATTTATTTTTAGTGATGGTTTGCCCGATCAGTTTGGGGGAGAGGAGGGGAGAAAGTATCTTACCCGTAGGATTCGCGAAAATTTAACTAATAACCCAGATGCTAGCATGGCTCATTTTGCCAGACTCTTCCCAAAAGAGTTTTATGAGTGGATGGGCGATCACAAACAACTTGACGATGTTTTATTGATTGGAATTGAATTGTAGCTATATTTACATAATTTTTGAACTTTATTACAAGAATATGGGTATAAACATGGAAAGTGAAAAGCAGAGTTTTTTAGAGTTTGCATACCAGCTCTATAAGACCATGAAAACGAACGAGATTAGTTTGGTGTACGAAGGTGAAGTAACGCAAGATATTACAAAGACGTTTACAGCACTTACAGAAAGAAACCTTACTAAAAGTGCAGAATCTAATACCGTTCAAAAGAAAGTTTTCAATGTGATGGTAGAATGCTTGCAAAATATTAGCAAACATGCCGATTCTTTAGGTGGTGATGAGGACGAAGAGCGTCGAGGAATCATAATGGTTAGCAAAGGTGATGACTCGTACAATATCATTACTGGAAATATCATTAAAAACCAGAAAGTTCCGGAGTTGAAAAGTAGTCTTGAATTGATCAACAGTCTCGATAAAGAAGGATTGTCAAGTCTTTTTAAGCAGCAAATTAGAGAATCTACTCTATCCGATAAAGGCGGAGCTGGACTTGGATTAATTGATATTGCCAAAAAATCTGGTAGCAAATTAATCTACCAGTTTAAAGAAATCAGCGAGGAAGTGTCGTTCTTTATCCTCACTTCAACCATTAAACGAAACTGAATAAAAGAGTAAAAATATGGAAGTTATCAATATTAAAGGAACTGATGATACGCCCAATGTAATTCTTGATAAGTCAAGTGGACAATTCGAGCTTTCAGGAAGATCTTTACCTGAGGATGTAAGTTCATTTTATGAAGTCGTTTTAAATTGGATTGATGAATATGCTGCAGATCCTCTTGATAGAACCGAATTTAACATCAAGTTAGAGTATTTCAATACCGCTTCATCTAAAGTAATATTAGATATATTATTGAAATTTGAGGAGATTGTTGAAAACGGCAAAGAGGTCGTAGTTAAATGGTTTTATCATGAAGATGAAGAAGATATGTTGGAGGCTGGAGAAGAATACTCAGACATTGTAGATATAGCATTTGATTATGTTGTCTATTCCGACTAAGCTAAATATTACCCAGTTACTTAATTAAAAGATGAGTGAAGAAATTCTAAAAGCGTTGATGCAACTGTTTGGTTTAATTACTAAACAAGACGGTGGTGTGGAATCCAGCGAAACAGAATATGTACGCTCATTTTTAAAGCAGCAACTTAGTACAGAGGTTGTAGAAGAGTATTTTGGCCTTTTTTTAAAACATTCAGCAGAAGCCAGTAAAAAGGAGGAAGGAGAAGAGAGTGGAAAAGTGAAGCTCACCTCCATGAAAGACTCTGTGAAAATCTTAGGTATATGTAAAAGAATTAACAAGCAACTTAACCGAGAACAAAAGATTGTGGTGCTAATACGTCTGTATGAGCTTATTAGTACCGATATGAAGATTACCGATCAACGCATGGCCATTATTGATACTGTGGCCGATGTGTTCAAAATTCCAAAGGAGGAAGTAGAAGCAGTTGAAGTGTTCGTTCTCAAAAATGATAAGGAACACTTTAACACCCCTGATTTTATGTTGATTAATGATGAAGATCAGGGCAAAGTTGAAAATAAATACATTCAAACATCAGGGTTAGATGGCACTATAATTATCTTACGTATAAAGAGTGCCGATCTTTACTTTATGCGCTATACTGGCGATCATGAAATTTTCATGAATGGTCTTTTGATCAGTAATAAGCGTGTTTACTCTTTTCCAAAAGGAAGTTTTATCCGCATACCCAAAGGGAAACCCATCTATTATACCGATGTAGCTGGTTATTACCTTTCAGACGGCAATTTGGCAAAAATTACCTATGAGGTAAGAAACGTTTTGTATCGTTTCAAAAATGGAGCCATCGGAATTCGAAATATTAGTTTGGCCGAAGAGCAAGGTCGGCTAATTGGTGTGATGGGGGCTTCTGGTGCTGGAAAAACTACTTTGCTCAACGTCTTGTCTGGTATAGAAACGCCTAGCGAAGGAGAAGTGTTGATCAACGGATTAAATCTCCATACCCAGAAAGACGAGCTGGAAGGCGTTATAGGTCTTATACCACAAGACGATCTTCTCATCGAAGAGTTAACGGTTTTCGAGAATCTCTATTATAATGCAAAGCTCTGCTTCAAAGATAAAACGGAAGAGGAGTTGAATTCGATGGTAGAAGAGACTCTTCAAAACTTAGGTCTTTATGAACGTAAAGATTTAAAAGTGGGATCTCCTCTGAATAAAATGATTAGTGGAGGACAGCGTAAACGATTAAATATTGCCTTAGAGCTTATTCGTGAGCCATCCATTCTTTTTGTGGATGAACCTACCTCTGGGCTCTCATCACGCGACTCAGAAAATGTGATGAATCTCTTGAGAGAGTTGGCACTTAAAGGGAAACTTATTTTCGTAGTTATCCACCAGCCTTCTTCGGACATATATAAGATGTTCGACAAGATGTTTATTCTTGATACGGGAGGATACCCAGTTTATTATGGAAATCCTGGAGAATCTCTCATCTATTTTAAAGAACTGGATTCACAAATCAATTCAGACCAAGGCGAATGCCCTACATGTGGAAATTTGAATCCCGAATTGATATTTAATATTATTGATGCCAGTGTTATTGATGAATATGGAAACTACGTCAATAAACGCAAAGTCTCACCCGAAGAGTGGCATGAATATTATCAAGAGAAGAATCCAATACCCACCGTAAAGACTGTTAAAACAGCTCCACCAAAGAGTTTAAATATTCCCTCTTGGTTTAATCAGTTAAAAATATACACATTACGAGATTTTTATGCAAAAATTCGTAACAAGCAGTATCTTCTTCTCAACTTATTAGAAGCGCCATTTTTAGCTTTCATTTTAGCTTATTTGATTAGATATATAGCCGACCCTACCTCCGATATATACATATTTAGAGAGAACGAGAACTATCCACCCTATGTTTTTATGGGCATTGTGGTAGCACTCTTTTTTGGTTTGATTATTAGTGCAGAAGAAATTTTCAAGGATGCCAAGATCTTAAAGCGAGAATCTTTTCTGAAATTAAGCCGGTCAAGTTATCTGGGTTCCAAAATTTTTCTGCTGTTTACTATATCTGCCATTCAAATGCTGCTGTTTGTGTTGGTAGGCAACTATATATTGGGAATTAAGGATATGTATTTTGAGTTTTGGTTGGCACTTTTCTCTATATCTGCTTTTGCAAACATATTGGGGTTAATACTTTCTGCTTCCTTTAATTCTATTGTAACGATCTATATTTTAATACCCTTGGTGATGATTCCCCAAATGGTGTTAGGAGGAGCAATGTTCACATTTGATAAACTCAATAAGAACTTCACCAGTATAGATAAAGTACCAGCTGTTGCAGAATTTATGCCTTCAAGATATATCTACGAAGGTTTAATCGTGCATCAATACAAACACAATAACTTTAAGAGAAATTTCTTTGATATTGAGCTATTAGAGAGTCAATCCGATTTTAAGCAAGTTCACTATATTCCTGAGTTGCGCCGTATCTTGAATAGTTCTACCGTTCATGTTTTTGATGGTTTAGATAAAAGTGATAAAAGCTTTAAGAATGATTTAAGCTTACTTCATAATGAGATTCAAAAGGAAATGAGGCGAGTTCCTTCTATTCCATTTAATTATGTGGAAAACTTAACTCCAGAGAAATTTGATGTTTCTGTGGGTGAAAAAACTGACGATTATCTCAATAGCCTAATGGCGTATTACAGGAATATATTTTCAAAAGCAAATTCCCAAAAAGATCAATTTATAACCTATAACCTAAATACTGATAGAGAACGGTTTAATCAGATAAAGGACGACTATTTTAATGAGAGTATTTCCTCCATAGTGCGGAAGGAGTTTGAGAAAAATAAAATTCTAAGGCAAGATAATGAGTTGATACAGGTTACGGATCCCATCTATCAAATGCCAGAACCATCAAATGCAATCGACTTTAGAACCCATTTCTTTGCACCCGTAAAATATTTTGCAGGTAATTTTTTCGAAACGTTATGGTTCAATATTTCTATGGTATGGATTTTGACAATATC
Organism: uncultured Alkaliflexus sp.; assembly: GCA_964544795.1. GTDB lineage: Bacteria > Bacteroidota > Bacteroidia > Bacteroidales > Marinilabiliaceae > CAZHHH01. The sequence goes on from CAZJDS010000012.1 coordinate 21,656, forward strand.
TCTTTATATTGTTCTTTATTTTGACTTGTTGGCAAAAGCTATTAATTTTTCGAACTCATTTAACTGGCGAAAAAAGAAACCTTTGAAAATGTAATCAAGTATAAACTATTATAGTTTTAATATTCTAAATAAAATGTCATGATTAAGAACATTCTCTTTTCCCTGTTGATATTAGTTGGATTGCAATTTGCTGCTGGCTGTTCTGGCTGTTCAGAAAATCAAAAATCCAAAAAATCTGATGCATTGACTTTACCTGATTCATTAATTACGGATGCTCCTCTTAAGTTGTCAGAAGAAATTATGGGTGAAGTTATTGGAAACATATCATCACCTGTTGAAATGGCTGGTTTGTTTAAATCCTCTGGCGTTGGATTTACTGAACGTATTTTGAACAATCCAGATAATGTAAGTAAATACGAAACCAGTTTTAAGCGAGCACTAAACTTAGGCGTTTTTAGTGCTGATTTGGGGTACATCAATACTTTTGATAAGAACAACATTGTTATCTCCTACCTGATGGCAGTTAAGACATTGGCAGATGGAATTCGGGTTGGGCAGTTTTTTGACTTTAACTCTCTTCATCGCATGGCTACAGGTTCTACCAATTTAGACACATTGATGGAGATGTCTGTTACTAGTTTCAACAAAATGGACTCCTATTTGCGTGAGCAGAATCGTAGCAACGTAAGTACGCTTATAGTTACAGGAGCATGGGTAGAAGGTCTTTATATTGCCTCTAATGTTGTAAAAGAGTCGGGCGATAAAGAACTCTCCATACGTATTGCTGAACAAAAGCATATTGTGAATATACTTGAGATAATTTTGAGTAATTACGATAATGAACCTAACTTTGCGGCTTTGGTAACTGATATACAAAAATTAAAAGAGGCCTATTCAAAAATAAAAATAACCACGGAATTAGGTGAGCCCAAGCGTATTGAGAAGGATGGAAGTCTCATTGTATTCCAAGATGAGATAAGTACAGTGAATTATACCGATGAAGATTTAAATAAAATCATTAAGATAATAGATGAGTTGCGAAGTAAAATTGTAGAATAATTTATTTTTGATTAATATTCTACAAATGTTCACAGAAAGTGATATTTTCGCAATTAGGGGATAATAATAATTTTATTTGTTTGAGACATTAACTAAATAATCGATTGTAAGATTAAGTGAATTAGGAGCAAATAAAATACAAATTGAATTAAAATGAAAAAAGTAATATTTAGTTTTCTGTTAGCATTAGGTGTAGCAACTTATACAGCACCCGCTCAGTGTGGTGAAGCAGTGAAAAAAATAGCTTTACAGGAGATGGGAGACAGTCAATATATAAAGGATTACTCTGTTGAGTTAATTAAAAATACCGGAGAGTTAAAAACTGGACAGGTAAAATTCAATGTACTGTTAAATAGTCGAAATCACTATAAGTTTAATGTGGTAAATGGTAAGTCCAATTCCAGTGAAATCATCATGCAGTTATATGATAAAGATAAGCAGCTGGTAAGCAACTTCGAAGGTGGAAAGATGTATAAAGCTTTTGAGTTTGTGTGTAAAACTACCAAAGTTTATCAACTGGTTTTCTCTATCCAAGGTGGTGAAGAAGGTTGTGCAGAAGCAGCTCTTTCACTGGTTAAGCAATATAGTGCAGGCGAAATGGGTTTTTAAAAATTAGTTTGTTTCTATTTATAAAAAGAGACGGTTTTACCAAGTCTCTTTTTTTATGCGTTGACTTTATTACTCTGACACTTTTATTCTAATGATTTATTAAAAAAAGCCATAAATCTATATTTTAGATTTATGGCTTTTGTGGGTCGTACTGGATTCGAACCAGTGACCCCTACCTTGTCGAGGTAGTGCTCTAAACCAGCTGAGCTAACAACCCATTTTGCAGCTGCAAATGTACTGAATTTTTAATAAAGAAATAAGAGTGCTCGCTTTTTTATAAAGAGTCTAAAACTGGAAGCGTTTATCTCGAGCTGATTTCAACTTTCTGTTTACTTATTTTGTTGTTTGAATGGTTCCTTCATAGCTTTGGCTTTATATTGATAACCATAATAATGGCAAATACGAGAGAGCTTCTTTTATAATTATGCTATGTGATTCATTCAATTTATTAATTTTGTGAATAGACCTCCATTAATTTTTGAGGTTTTTGAGTAAACAACATCCTTTAATTTATCCATTATGTCTCTAATTCCTTTCACACATCTACACGTGCATTCTCAATATTCTATATTAGATGGTCAGGCAAGTATAAAAGCCTTGGTTGAGAAGGCGGTATCTGATGGAATGAAAGCTGTAGCACTTACCGACCATGGGAATATGTTGGGAATAAAGGATTTTTATGATACTTGCAGAAAGAACGGAATTAAACCCATAATTGGAGTTGAGGCTTATGTAGCTGAACGAACTATTCATGACAAGTCAGATAGGATCTTAGACCGTTCTGGACGGCATCTTATATTGTTGGCTAAGAATATGAAGGGGTACAGAAACCTTCTTAAATTAACATCCATTGCCAATGTGGAGGGTTTTTTCTATCGTCCACGTATTGATAAAGATTTATTGCTCAAATACCA
>CAZJDS010000013.1:0-7024 GCA_964544795.1 uncultured Alkaliflexus sp.
TTTGTCTATGGTTCTCTTTAGAACCCAGTATTAACCAGCTTTAGCAATCATTATGGACTCAGGTCAAGTGAATGCCCCTCAAGCTGGCGTGTCTACCAATTTCACCATCTGGGCATTTATTATAAAAAAAGATCTATTCAGCTTCTAAATAAGAGGAAAAGACCCATTTTGCGATTGCAAATATATAAAATTAAAAAGCTTGGTGGCAATTTTATTAGAAAATGATTTTCACTAAATAGAAAACAAACTTCAATCCATTGATTATTTATGTTCAAGATGAAATTTCTTCCTGCAAAACGCAAAACCGATAATCAGAAATTAAGAAGGATTATGCAGAGAAATCAACAATTTTGGTTAATTTCCATTTCTTATTTAAACCCTTTTTGATTTATTTCGTACATCCCTATATCAGAAATTAAACTTTAAGCAGAATGGCAAATATTTTAAGCGTCTTATTTGGATACAAATTTCCTTCTACCCAAAAATATGAAACGTATTTAATTAACGAAAAGAGGGATTATGAAAGATTTGTAGAATTCGAGAAGTCTCCTTTATTATCAAGATTTAAGGAACTTGATAAAGAAATTCATACAGGTAGTTTCGAGAAAAAAGTGAAAGAACTTAAAAGTTTAAAGTTTAAAAACACCCTACAATGGAGACAGTTGGATCAATACAAAGTTTTAAAATCATCCTCAGATATAAAACGATACCTAAAATTTATTAAAGGAGACAAGCTTTCTCGCATGAAGTTGATCGAAGAGTCAGCTCTCTACAAAGAGTACCAGAAACTTTTAGACTTTGTTAACTCACCCGAATTTCATGCGGCTAAATCTAAAAAAGGTTTCAAAAAGAGTGAGGAATATCTAAAATTACAGCAATTTAAAAGCCTGAGAAAGAACTCGGAAATTACTTTTTATCATCGCACCGAACGTTCCAATGACTACAAGACAGCAATTGAATTAAAGGGAAGTGACCGTCTTGAAACATTCTTTGAATTAGAGTCCATAATAGAATCGGAAGAGTTTAAAGAGCAAGAGACATTTCTAAAAGATAAAAAGCGCTTTCAAAAATCAAAAGAGGCAGAGCTTATTGAAGAGTTCAAACTATTAAGTAAAAATGATGAGATACGTTGGTTTCTTAAAAAAGAGGAAGAAAAACCTTTCGAAGAGTATAAAAAGTGGCAACTGACCTTTGAAGATGATTTTGATCAATCAAAACTTGACTCAAATAAATGGATGACAGGTTATTATTGGGGTCGTGCATTAATGAATGAGAATTATGTTCCTTCCAATGAGCATCAGTTTTTTACCGATACAAACATAGAGCTCAGAAACAGTAAGGCGAAAATTACCGTCCAAAAAGAAAAAGTAGTTGGCAAATCCTGGAATGATATACAAGGATTCACCGAACGTGAATTTAACTACACCTCAGGACTTATAAGCACAGGACAAAGTTTTAGACAAAAACATGGGCGTTTAGAAGCCAAAGTTCGATTTGAGAAGGCTTTTCCTGTGGTAAATGCTTTTTGGTTGGTAGGAGAAACAAAGAGCCCACAAATTGATATTTTTAGAACAACTGAGAAAAGAAAAAACACGTATCAATGTGGAATCCAAACAGAGAAAATGAATAGATCTAAGCTAATAAAAGGGTCGGTCTTAAATAATAATTTTTTAATATATGGATTAAATTGGTCATTGGAAGAACTTATTTGGACTGTAAATGGAAAAGAAATTCATAGAGAAAAAAACAATATTCCAAGTGATCATATGTACCTAACATTTTGCTCAATTCTCCCTAAAGAGCCAAAAGACAAAGGTTTACCAGCATCCATGGAAATAGATTGGATTAGATGCTATAAAAGAGTGGACGCATAAAGAACAACTTCTTAAATATTTAATTTAAAAGCGAGCTTATCTCCTATTAATAAGATAAGCTCACTAATAATTCGGATGCTTTTATTTGACAAACTTACTGTTTGATACAAATATTGTTTGGAAATTCTCATCATGACTCTCCTTGAAAACAAAGCCAATATTCTGAGATGAAGAGATGTATGCTTGTTTGTCCTCAAACTTGGCTTCTATTTAAATTGTATTTCCCTGCTCCAATTAAATTTTAATTGTGTGACTGAATGATTTTAATTTATTTTTAATTGTAATGATTATCCGTTTTTGTACCTAAAATAAAACTTGCTTTTTTTCTTCATTTATCATCTCTAAAGGGAGTGTAGAGATCTATTGCTCCCTTTAAGAACGAGGTAAAATATGATTTGCAGAAAATTATATTAAAATTGAATGCAAAAAAAGGATTTACATTTATTGTTTTTAACGTGATCTAATCTCTCTTCTCATAAATAAGGTGTAGGTAATGGCAAAAAATAGTAATGTGCCGCCAATAAGAGCTGTCACTTGGGGCCATACAATCATTAAACTTTGTCCCAATGGCAGCGGACTTGGAATAGCGCCTAAAGTTTGTTCTGTTGTCAATGGACCTAAGCTACGTATCGATGGCATCAATAATGTTGTAGTCGCATCGTCAAACAATTGCCCAGGATTAAAACGCATTAAGTTCTGAATGAACCGCTGAAAATTAATCAGATGCTGTTCACTAACAAATCTCGCTGGAGCTATGCTTTTAGCTATCAAATTTACAATCATACCAAAAAAAATAGTGAAGAATAGCCAAACAGAAATTCCTGCCAACGCCGAGGTTGCAGTTTGGCGAAACTTAACTGAAAATAGAATGGATAGATTCAGCCAAAAAGCCACATAGACAATATTGACAACAGAAAATATAATGATCCGCATAAACTCATCGGCAGTGGGCGGAATTCCAAGAAAAATAAGACCAAAGCCTACAACCAGTAAACTCAGTGCAAAAAATAAGAAGCTTAATAAAATAAGTGATGCTGTGAATTTAGCGTTAAGTATATAGTCCCGATAAATGGGCTGAGCAAGTAATCGACTCAATGTGCCACGAGTTTGCTCCGAATTAATGGCGTCAAATCCCATACTTATTCCAAGCAAAGGCCCCAAAAAACTTATAAAAACAATGTATGATGGCAAAACACCATCGGAGTGCGTAAATAATTTTAAAAAGAAAAAATCATCCTCAGCACTTCCACCTTTTATAGCTGACGAAAAATCGCCTAGAGCGGTGTATAAAGATCCCATACAGGTTAATAACACCAAGGCCAGCATAATTAGAAATTTCCAACTTCTTATAGAATTAGAAATTTCTTTCCGCACAATAACCCAAAATGGATTCAATGGTTTTGTTACTAATTTATTCATCATTTACCCCTCCTTCGAAATAACGATTATAAATGGCATCTAGACCATATTCCTTTTTGTTTAAAAAACAGAGATTATAATTAGATTCAATTACAGCTTTAGCAATAGAGGATGAATTATCGGTTGAGCTTTCAATTTGAAAGATCTCATTTTCTTTCCTTATAGACTGAATATCATCAACTTTCGACAAGGCATTTTGAAGATCTTCAACACTAATAGTTTTTTTGTTTTCCTGAGTTCCAACATCAATATCAAGCTCAATTAAGTATTTTCCATGTGTAAATAGCTTCTCTGATAATGATTCAATATTGCCTTCAGCGAGCAGTTTCCCCTTTACAAAAAGTCCAACCCTATCACACACTTGTTGAACTTGATGAAGGTTGTGCGATGAAAATAACACAGTAATGTTGTGTTCATTTCTAAGCTCAACGATTAAGCCCAATAACTCCTGAACTCCTGTTGGATCAATCCCTGAAGTGGGCTCATCTAATATAATTACTTCTGGGTTTTTTATTAATACATCTGCTAAACCCAAACGCTGACGCATCCCCTTAGAATATTTACCTGTTTTTTTGTGTTTATCATTCGCCAATCCTACGCGCGTTAATATTTCATCGGCTTTTTTCTTAGCAGGACGATACCTTATCCCATTAAGTTGTGCGGTATATATCAGATTTTCCATCCCCGTAAGATCATCGTAAAAACCAACATCTTCTGGCAGATAACCAACTTTTCGTTTCACCTCTATTGGATTTGTGGTAGAGTTAATACCACATACTTCAACATTTCCTGAGCTTGGTTCAGTAAGGCCCATAAGCATTAAAATAGCGGTTGACTTGCCTGCCCCATTTGGACCTAATAGTCCAAATATCTCTCCTTTATGAATGGACAAATTGAGTTGATCAACAGCCGTGAAGTCATCATATTTTTTAGAAACCCCTTTCAGTTGAATAACTGGATTCTCCATTGCTTACCTCCTTCCAAACTTCTTAATTAAAAAGAGTACACCGCCAAGAGCAACCAATATAATAAAAACGCCTATCCAACCAATTAACATAGGCGTTTTAACCATAATTCTGAATGAAATTTGCTCATTAACCTCTGAAGTTTTAGCAGTAATTTGTGTTATATAATCACCAGGGATGGCTTTTTTATCGGCTTTTATATTTGCAAACACAGTCGTAGAAGCTCCTGGCTCTAAACTTTCAATCTTATTGTTGTCAAAACTTACTTCCCAGTTTTTGGGTTTTGAAGACGATAGCTCAATGTTTTCTAATTTCGTGGATCCTATATTTTTAATAAGTAGTTCTGCTTTTTTTTCATCACCAGCTGTAATGTTTGCGCTTAACAAACCTGTTGGTGTAGTAAACAGCATTTCGTATGTACCAGTAATAACAACTTCAAGCTCCATCTCGGCAGATGTGGAACCTGATACTGCTTTCACTGGAATTTTATAGCTTCCTTCTTTTACATTGGACGGTGCTTTAATTTCGTAACTAATATTTTTAGTCCCATTGGCATCAACTTCGGTTGATGTTGCTTGCTGATAATTGGGTTTAATAGCTACACTCCATCCTCGTGGAGGAGAAGCCATGAGTGCATATTGTTGCTTATTTGGCGTTTTGTTTTTTATGACTGCGCTAAAGGTGAAGTTTGATTTTGAGGTTCCTTGCATATTCTTTTGATCGCATGTAAGCTCTGTTTCATTCGACCCTGCACTACTTATATTAATTATCATTGGGAGACTAACCCCATTGCCCATTTTAGCGTAAATAGTATAATCTCCCTTTTTCACTTGATAAGGAACTTCCACCTTTAAACTCAATGTTTTTTTCGCGCCGGGCAATACAGCCAGTTTATTAATATTCAAACCATCAGCTGTTAAAGAATAGCTCCATAAACGGGGCATATTCGTAATATAAATAGTTTGATTTTGGGTTTCTGCTCCGTTGTTAATAATATCAATTGAGTAATTAACGGTGCTACCAGGTGATACAGAAACTTTGGTATAAGGCGTGTAAATTTCAAGACTATCATTAGATGCCAAGACACTATGCTGAAACTGAATAATGAATAGTGTAATGAATAAAAGCCTCATGTAAAGATTAATCTTTTTCATAAAATTTCTCCTTCAAATTAATTTTAATTAATAAAATGAGTTATTTAACAAGTAAGATTTGACTATTTGAAGACTTTCAGTCTACCCAATAAAAATCAAGCATTCCTTTACTAGAAATACTGAGTATTGTTAGTTTTACTTATGCAAAGTGATAGTTGAATACTTTTCACTATTGAGCTTACTGTTCATAGACAGAGCTTTACAACAAACTCAAATAAACAGCAAAAATAACATCAGTTTTTCATCCGTAAATAATTTGTTTTATAAAGGTCGTATAGAACTCCATATTTGCTATTTTCATCAGTGTTTGAGCTTCTTCGCTAACATGTTCGTTTCATTAGATGAAAAACAAATTTATTAAAGAGTCAAATATGCAATTGTTAAAACGTGGTTAAACAAATTAAATAAGTGCTAAAAAAATAATAGTCGCTGCATAACTTAAAAAATATATGGAGTGATAAAAACCCTAATTCCCAGCGGATTTAATGTGCATTCACAGTAAAAAAAAGGATTTTGACTTCTCAAAATTGACAGCATCTCAACGCATAATATTTTATGAAGTTGAGATGCACGTCAAATAAAAGTTTACGTCAATCAATAGTTGAAATTCATCGAGAACCCAACCCTAAACCATCTTCCTGGTTGAACCAACTCTCCTAAATCTGAATATTTCTGATTCATAAGGTTGGTTGCTTCGGCGTATATTTTGTAATTGGGCTGTTTCCAAATTACCCGAAGGTCGGTTAACCATACGGGTTCATAATCTATCTGTTGTTGAGTGGATGACGCAATATAACCCCCTTCGCGGTCACGAAACAAAAAGTTCCAATGAACAGATAAAGGTTTTATTCCTGTTCCATGTTCAAAACCCACATTTAATTTGTGTTTCAGATGATTTAAAACATAAACAGATTGGTAATTTTCGGGTGTCGATTTTTTCTGCATAATCCAATTGTAACTTATATTCAAATTTCGTATCCATTGTTGTGGCAACAACTCATCTAATTGTAGAACGGCAGATGATTCTACCCCCAATGCTTTCACCTCATTGATATTGGAGGTGGTATAAACTGTTTCGCCTTGCATTTTTCCCCAATCGATGAGATTTTCACCTCTTCTATAAAATCCTCCAGCATGCAAATCCACTCCTTTTTGCCGGTATCTAAATCCAGATTCAAAAGAGTTGGCCTCTTCAGGTTTTAAATTGGTATTTCCCACATTATTAGGTCCATCATAAAAAAGATCGGTGAAAGTGGGTAGTCGCAATGATTTATTATAAGCAGCCATCCACTTTAAATGGGAAGTCAACCAATAACTGACATCTACCCCTGGAAACCAATTCACACCAACCCCTGTTTGGCTGTTTTTATTTGCCAACACGCCTGCAGAAATATTGAAGCTATATATATTTATATTGTGTTCAAAGAAGAACGAAGTGTTGATTCGAGTATAACTATGAGTGAAATAAGCACCGGACTCTTTAGGAACACCTATTGGCTCATTCATTAGTGTACCTAATACATTACTCCAGACCGATTCTCCTCTAACTTCTCCGCCGATGGAAGTAACACCTAAAGCGTGAGGAATAGAAACATTAACTGCTGCACCCGTA
>CAZJDS010000013.1:7034-22990 GCA_964544795.1 uncultured Alkaliflexus sp.
ATTGTTTCTAAAGAGCTCAAACCTATCGTTGTGGCGTCGCCAGTAGATATGCGGCCGAACTTTAACTCTTCTTCCCGTTTCCATAGATAAAGAAGAAAAAAGTGTGCGGGTAGCTTCAAATTGATTGGGATAAGTAGTAGAATAAAAAGCATTGGCACCAAACTCTTTCTCAGTATATCCCAACTGAAAAGAAAGCTTATCCTGACTCAACTGTAGTTGACCATGATAAAAGAGATTCAGCGTATTGAAATCAGTATTATTTATATAACCGTCTGTAGAAGTTTTTTGAGCAGCTACATAGTTTTTAAGAACTCCCTGTTGATGAAAGATAGCTCCCCCAATATTGTAAAGATTGTGTTCTCCGCCAGAAGCATTTACTTTAATTTTGTTGTTGGAAGATTCTCCAGTAATAAAATTAATAGCTCCATTAAAAGCATTGGGACCATAAATTCTTGCTCCTGAACCTTGGATAATTTCTATTCTATCAACACTTTGTAAGTCAACTGGCAAGTTTAGTGCATGGTGCCCCGTTTGCGGATCGGTAATATTTATCCCATTTAGAAGTATCATCACCTGATCACTGGTTCCGCCACGCATGCTCACATCGGCCTGAGCACCCAAAGGACCACGTTCGCGAACATCAACGCCCAAAGCGGTGCGTAGCAACTCCTGAATGCTCTGAACAGCCATATTGTCGATCTGAGCCCGTGATAAAACAGTTACCACCCGTCCCACTTCAGAATAGAGCACAGGACTCCTACGTGCAGAAACCTCGACCTCATTCAATTTAATTCTAGTATTCAAAGTATCAGTTTCCACTTGTGCGAAAGTGGTATAAACACCTAAACAGGAGAAATAAGCGATGGATAATACGCCAATCCGAACAGATCGCTTTAATGTACTAAAAACGGCATAGCCAGCGTCTTTCCATCGTTTAAACAAAACCTCTTGTGTTGAATTAAAAAAACAAATAAATTTCATAACAAATAAATTAAAATAAATAATAAAGCCCCATTCGGGGCAACAATTGAGTTTAAAAGTAAAACAATTTCGCTATTTTTGTTCATAAAGAGTTTTATGAATATTTAATTATTCTCTCAAAGGGCTGATAATCAACTCTTGATAATTTTAGTAGTTGAAACATTTGACAAACAAAGAAAACCTATGAATGCTATACAAACCAGTTGGGTGCTACTCTTTATACTATTGAGCAGCTCAATAGTAGCACAAGAAAATAAGTACCAGCGTTTTTACACTACCGAAAATGAGGAGATTCCACTTCACGCCAATACAAAAATCTTCATTAACAATCAATATGGAGATATTAATTTCACAGGATGGGATAAGGATTCTATCGCAATCAACGTGAGTGTATGGGTAGAAGCGCCTAACCAAGAGATGGCTGATGAAGTATTGGATCAAATATCAATTATCAAGCAAACTTCAACAGGAACTATAAATTACAAAACCGTTTTTACCGACAACTTCTTTTCAAACTATTCTTTTGGAATAAATTATATCCTCTTCGCCCCACATGATCTGAAATTAGAACTACATAACCGATTCGGCAATATCAATCTTCATCAGTTTGGATCTGAATTAATTACAGAAGTTGAATATGGGAACGTGGTTTCAAAACGACAATCTGGTCCCATAATTTCCGGGAAGTTAAGCGTTAGGAATGGAGATCTATCTTTGGAAAACATCCAAAATGCTAAAATAGTTCACAAAAATGGAGATCTATCTATATTACAAGCCGATAGAACATCTTTTCTTTTAGATTTCTCAAAAGGAACCATAGAGATCGGAAATCATTTGGAATTAAACGCAAAAACAAGTTATACTTCTCTTAAAAAAGCTCAAGAAATTACTGCAAATCTATCCACATCTACGCTAATAATTAATGAGTTAAGTCAAGGGAAATTTATCGAATCTTCAGCAAAAAGTAAAGTGGAGATTAAAAAGCTGATGCCCTACGAAAAAGAGATCACATTTATAAATAAAAACTCCAATCTGGATTTGGGCATATCTAAAAAGCTCAGTTACAATCTTTATGGAGAACTAACTAACGGGCAATTACGCCACTATCAAACCGATTCTATTAAAAGGATTCGGGAGAGCAATACCACTTCATTCTCTGGAAACTTTGAATTTGAGGGAGTTTCTCCTGCAAGCTTAATTATTTTTGGAGAAAATGGAGAAATAAATATTTATCAATCAGAAAAAGAATAAAATATGTTGATACCAGACAAATTACAAAACCTACGAACCAAAATGCTTGAATATGGAATTGACGCTTGCGTAATTCCATATAGTGATCCACACGTGAGTGAATATCCAGCTCCACACTGGAAAATAAGAGATTGGCTGAGTGGTTTTACAGGGTCAGCGGGGCTATTGGTTGTAGGACTTGATGAAGCTGGCTTGTGGACTGACTCAAGATACTACTTGCAGGCAGAAGATCAACTGGAGAATACGGGAATTGAGCTTTTTAAAGAGGGTTTACCAGATGTACCGAGCTATATTGATTGGTTGTGCGAAATCTTACTTCCAGGTAGCAAAGTTGCTTTTAATGGTGAAACAATGCCCCTCTCACAATCCCGCGTTTTGGCAAAAGGCCTTAAAACTAACGGTATTCAAATCATTAGCAATTTTGATATTGCAGAAGAGGTATGGGAAGGCAGACCGGCACTTCCAGAAGATCCTGTGATTTATCATGAGGAAAAATGGATAAGTGCTTCACGAAGTGAAAAACTAAAGATGGTTCGAAAAGAGATGCGAAACAAAAAAGTTTCTCATTATGTAACCGGAAGCTTAGACGATATCGCATGGGTACTTAATTTGCGAGGAACAGATGTTGCTTACAATCCAGTTTTTCATGCTTTTCTAATTGTAGAACACGATCAAACTAAGCTGTTTATCAATCCGCACAAACTCACTGCCCAAATAGCTCAAAAACTTGTAGTTGATGAAGTTAGTGTTTCTCTTTATGAGAATATTTATCAACATCTTCAGGAAATATCTCAAGAAAAAAGTGTTTTCTATGATCCTGATAGAACCACTTCGGGTTTAATTTCAGCTATTCCTGCCAAAGTCACAAAAGTAGAAGGCATTAGCATTATAACCCATCTTAAAGCCCAAAAGAATGAACGCGAAATAACCAACCTCAAAAAAACACTCGTGAATGATGGCGTTGCCATGGTTGAATTTATTCATTGGCTCGAGGAAAATGTGCCAACAGGAAAAGTAACAGAGCTTTCTGCTGCCAAACAGTTAAAACAACTTAGATCCAAACAACCCAATTATGTTGGCGAGTCATTCTCCACCATATCTGGATATGCAGATCATGGAGCCATTGTACATTATAGTGCTACCGAAGAGTCGAATGCTACCCTGAAAACAGAAGGATTATTTTTAATCGATTCAGGTGGTCAATACCTAAGTGGAACCACAGACATAACTCGTACAATTCCTTTAGGCCCAGCAACCGAACAAGCCAAAAAAGATTATACATTGGTTTTAAAAGGGCATATTGCGTTGGCAAAAGCCATCTTTCCACATGGATCCAGAGGTGTTCATATCGATCTTTTAGCACGAAAAGCACTTTGGGAGAACGGGCTTAATTATGGGCATGGCACAGGGCATGGCATTGGATACTATCTAAATGTACATGAAGGACCACAAAGCATCCGTCCGCAAGACAATGGCATTCAAATTGAACCAGGCATGATTACTTCCAATGAGCCAGGCATATACAGAAAGGGGCAATATGGAATTCGAATTGAAAACCTTATCCTTTGCAAGGAGAAGATGAAAACTGAGTTTGGCATTTTTCTTGAGTTTGAAACACTTACCCTTTGCCCTATAGACAAAGATCTGATTGACATCTCATTACTTGCGCAAGATGAAATAGAATGGTTGGATAATTACCATGCCAAAGTTTATGAATCATTGGAACCAAAAATAAGAACAGAGTTAAAAGAGTGGCTTAAAGAAAAAACAGCACCATTACAAAGGAATTAATTGTATTTTATATTTTTTCCAATCAAACCAATTTCAGCAAAGAATAAATTTCATCTTATTCTATGCTGAAATCTGAATTAAGGAACTTTCCACATCTCAAATTAAAACATTCATGCAAAAGATAAAATCAATTGTCTTAATTTTGACATTCATCGGTTTTATAAACACCGTAAACGCACAAGAAGGTTACAACATTGACGTAAAGATAAAAGGGTTTGAAAATCAAGATGCCATTTTAGGGTACTACTCTAACAAGAATATGTATGTAACAGACACGGTACCATTTAATGATCATGGCATTGCACAGTTTAAAGGCAAAAAGCCCTTGCCAGGTGGAGTTTATCTAATTTATCTCCCCAATGGAAGATATTTTGATATTATGATTGACAAAGATCAATCTTTTTCATTGGAAACGGATACCACCAATCTGATTGAAAACTTGGTGGTAGAAGGCGCATTAGATCCTAAGCTCTTTACAGAATATCAACAATTTATTCATGTGGAACAGTCCAAAGCTACTCCACTTCAGGAACAGATAAAAGTAGAAAACGATCCTGATAAAAAAGCAGAGCTTCAAACACAATTAGCAAAAATTGATGAAGAGGTAAAAAACTATTGGAAAGAGAGTGTTATAAAGTATCCAAACACCTTCTTTTCCGCATTCATAAAAGGATTACAAGATCCCGAAGCACCCGAATTTGTTGTACCAGATCACATCCAAAATAGAGATTCTGCGCTGCAAATGATGAACTATCTATTTTATAGCCGTCACTATTTTGATCCTATTGATTTTGCAGACCAACGATTTTTACGGACGCCCTATTTTGCACAAAAATTAGATACCTATTTTGATAGAATGCTTATTCAGGATCCAGATACTTTGTCTCAGGCAGCCATACGACTCATTGAAAGAAGCAAAACCAACAAAGAGATGTTCCAGTTTGTAACCCAATATCTATTCAACAAATTCAACGACAATAAAATAATGGGAATGGAAAATGCAATGGTTGCCTTGGCAGACAAGTATTACCTAAACGGCAAAGCAGAATGGGCATCAGAGGAGTTTTTGGACAAACTTAAAAAGCATATTCAAGCCATCAGACCTACTCTTATTGGAAAAACTGCACACGATCTGCGCATGGAAAGTATAACAGGAGAGGTGTTTCGATTGCATGAGATTAATGCACCCATCACCATCCTTGTCTTCTATGAGCCAAGCTGTGGCCATTGCAAAAAAGATATTCCAAAATTATATAAAACTGTTTTTGAACCCTATCGATCAAAAGGAGTGCAAACCTTTGCAGTTTATAGTCTCAATGACAAAGAAGAGTGGCAAAATTTTATTAATGAACATGAGCTATTCAACTGGATAAATGTGTACGACCCATACCATGAAACCAATTTTAGAAACTATTTCGACATCCGCGCCACACCCATGATTTATATTCTTGATAAGGATAAAAAAATCGTAGGAAAGCGTTTGGATATTGATCAAATACCTGGGTTTATTGATTACCTTTTGAAGAAATAACACACATTCTATTAATTTAAAAACCAAGATGAATTTTAGCAAAAACATACTGTTGGCACTTCTCCCCTTATTTGTGGTTTTCACGAGTTGTGACAATGATAAAAAAGATATCCCAGCTCCAGAAATTCATCTAAAAATGAAAAATGAAACCTTTGAACTAGAACTGGGAGATACCCTTGTGCTTTCTCCAAAAATAACCTATGAGATAGATGCAGACTATCAGTGGTTTATAAATGATTCGCTTATTTCAAATGAGAAGATCATTCGCCACACTTCAAAAATATTGGGACAAACAAATTACAAGTTTGTGGTGAAAACTACTTATGGTAAAGATTCAATGATCGTACCCATATCCAACATTATCAAAATAGATTTTAATGAATTAGAGTTGAAAAACGAAAGTTTTGACACAGGTAATAAGTTCATTGACTCAACTGGAGGTTTCATATCCAGTGTGCTTTTTTTACCAGTAAACCCCCAAGAAAATAATTATTGGACGGGATTTGCATTGAGCAATATATTTAACAAACAGGAAGTTCAAACCCCCAACGCTTTTGCTGCCTACGCCACCAAGCAGAAAGAGAACAACTTCATGGTTTACAACCAACCACAAACGCCAGATGCAGCAGCAATAAAATTTAATGAAAACGCATCCTATGTTATTGGAACTATCTTAGTAGCCAACACACAACTTTCATACTTAGTGATGAAATACGGCACAGAAAATGGCATCAGGCCGTTTGGAGGAGAAAGTAATGTTCAACCAGATTGGTGTAAACTTATTATTGAAGGTTTTGATACCAATGGAGCCAGAACCGACTCTGTGAACTTCTATTTAGCAGATTATCGTTTTGCAAACAAACGAAAAAACTATATTGTAAACGATTGGTCAACAGTGGATCTTAAAAAACTGGGGAAGGTAAATAAAGTTGTATTTTCTATTACCTCATCAGTTACCGATGCCCAAAACAATATTTTAACTCCAAAACAATTTTGTCTGGATGAAATAAAATTAATTGAATAGATTATTTGAACAACTTTGCTTGCCAATCAACAACAGCTTTGTTCTTAATTTCCTATTCAACTAATGTGATCTGACATAATAAACTAAGGGTCAACTGCACTTGCCAGCAAACCCTTCCTTTCTGAAGAGGCAACAAATAAAAATTAAATAAACCTGTATATTACTACTTACTTCACATACCGATACATTTATGAAGCAGCCAAAAGAAATGCACCGACTCCAAAGTTCGAGGTAGAGTTTACATCTACCACTTGGCCAGGAATAGCACGCTCACCAATGGGTTGCACATATCCCAATTTACCATCTTCCTGTACGGCCACATTCACCAGATAATCCCATCCCTTAACAGCAACGGGTAAATAGGCGTTTTTGTCTAATAGTCCATTGTTAATCCCCCATAAATAGCCATAAACAAAGAAAGCTGTCCCACTGGTTTCATAACCTGGCGCCTGTTCTATATCGAGCAAGCTTCTCGTCCAATAACCCTCTTCTTGCTGAATAGTAGCAAGAGTCTCTGCCATCTTTTTATAAATTTGCAAGTATTCAGTTCTATGAGAATGATCTTCAGGGAGATCTGCTAAAACTTTAGCCAATCCGGCAAACACCCAGCCATCTCCTCGAGCCCAAAAATCCTTTTTACCATTCAAACTTTTATGTTTGGGGTAGATATATTTCCCATCCCTAAAAAACAAACCCGTTTCCTCATCATACATAATAGATTTGGCGTAAGTAAAATACGCATGCAGTTTATTCAGATAGAGTTCATTATCGGTCAGTTTATATAATTTGGTCATCACGGGCATCACCATATAAAGGCCATCTGCCCACCACCAATAATCAGACGAGTCGGTAGCCATTTGATATTCCATCACTTCAAGGGCTCGTTGAATCATATACTCCTCTCCTTTAAGATTATATATATCTATATAAGTCTGAAAACAAATTTGCCAATCTCCAAACAAAACATAATCGTGTGACTCGCCATAACTATATTTCCATTCTGCTCTATTATCAGAACGTGCGCCTTTCCATTGATTACGCTCGGACCATGCAATCGAATAATTTAACCAATCCTCATTTTCGGTAACAAAATAAGCTTCCATATTACCTGTATGGTAAGCAGCATTATCCCAAAAGGCACGACCATGTTCAGGATTTTCATCCTGCCAATGGTTATTGACTTTATGCATAACAGCTAACACCTCATTCGCCGATGGCAAAGCTTCTCCTTTAGAAGTACAACCTAAGCTAGAAATCAGCGGTAATAACGTAAAACCTGCTACTTTCAAAATAAAATTTTTCATAAGGATATGCCTATCAATTAAATATTAAACTATAAATAACACTGCTTAAACTGATCTTTATCCATCATAAACTTGTTCACCAAACCTCGTTTATTTTTCAAAAGTGCTTTAGTCAAATGATTATGAATTTAATTTTAAATTCAAACAGCTTTAAGATAAAATATTGATCTTTTATACAACAGCATGCTTCTAATCCTAAAACATTTAAATAAAGACCTTCCCTATCTTAAAACTTATAGCATCAGACTAAGATTCAGTCCATAAACCTTCTATACCATCTTTTTGTACAGTTCTTGCAGTTATCAAAACCAATGAAATATAGGAAATTTATAGGCAATTTCACAAAAAACCACCTTTATCAATTATCATGTTTTACTGAAAAGCTGAATAAAAACTATAATTAAAAAACCGCAAACCCTTATAAACTAAGAATTTGCGGTTTTACTTTGTGATCCCGGAGGGACTCGAACCCCCAACCTCCTGGGCCGTAACCAGGTGCTCTATCCAATTAAGCTACGGAATCTTTCATCATCTAAAACACATTTTGTTCTTTAGACGGTGCAAAGATAGATAAAATAGGCAAACCAGAAACTTTTTTCATAAAAAAAACATATAGAAAAACATCTTATCCTCACCAGCTAACATAAGCCAAAGCATATCAACTCTTTGAGCGAATCTTAAAAAATAATAAATTATAATAGATCTCTATTCTACAGAAAACAAATTATCAATCTCCTATTAGCGCATTATAAATAATAGAGGCCATAATGGCTGCTCCTTCCGCATTAGGATGAATTAAGTCTGGGAAAAGCTCTCCATGCCCAACCATAGGTTCATGCAGATCAATTATAGGTAAGTTCATGCTTTTTGCCAATTCCTCAACCATTGGATTCATATGATTATGTATAATACTATCACGAATACCCCAACGTTCAGGAAAAGCAGGAACTGCTTTTAAAAGAACAACTATAGGCTTTGAATCCAACCTTTGAAAAGATTCAATCAAGTTTTTATAATCATCTTTAAACTCATCTTTATACTCCCAATTATTAGGTTTTGTGTCATTGGTTCCCAATTTAATAAGAACCACATCTGGCTGAAATGCCATTGCATCTTCAAATGCAGGCTCATTAATATAGGGACGATCCCCATTTGATAATAAAGTTCGTCCGCTTACTCCGTAGTTTCGTACTACCCAGCTATCACCAAGCATACGTTGCAACTGGGCGGGATAACTTAGACTGTCACGATGATTGATGCCCGAACCAAAAGTAATACTGTTGCCAACACATGCCACCTTTATGGGCGTTGAATAGTTAGATCTATTCACGATACCAGTTGAGTTCTCTTGACATGCAGAAAAGTAGAAGAGAAACACAACCAATACTAAGGATCCAAACTTAAAACTCTTCATTGTAAATTAAATATTAAATTTTAAAATTTCAAAAATAACAAAACATATTCACATAACCCTATTCAACAACAATCTGCACATCATCATTTTTTTTTTAAAAAGTTCTTCACAAAATTACGTAAACAATACCCATCAAAATAGTTCAATCAGTATAAGGGCTTTAAAGTTTCAATTCTCATAAAAATATTGTTATTTCGCATTATTGTTTTACAATTTTAATAAGAAACGGAAATTGAGAAAATGGCGTATTGAAGACTCTGAGGAGTTATACAACATCAATGGTTGGGGAGTAGACTATTTTTCCATCAATGAAAATGGAAATGTAACCGTAACCCCCCAAAAGGGCAAGGCTGGAGCCGATTTAAAAGAATTGATGGATGAACTGGTTGTGAGAGATGTATCTAATCCTGTTTTATTAAGGTTTCCAGATATTCTAGACAACCGAATTGACACGATCTCCAGCTGTTTTAAAAATGCTGCTGAGGAGTATGAATACAAGGCACAAAACTATATCGTCTATCCCATCAAAGTTAATCAGATGCGGCAGGTGGTAGAAGAGATTGTGAGTCATGGCAAAAAATTCAACATAGGCCTTGAGGCTGGTTCTAAGCCTGAATTACATGCGGTTTTAGCCATTAATACCGAGACAGATTCATTGATTATATGCAATGGGTATAAAGACGAAGATTACATTGAATTAGCTCTACTGGCGCAAAAGATGGGAAAGCGCATTTTTATCGTAGTAGAAAAACTCAATGAGTTGAAGCTCATCACCACTATAGCCAAGCGACTTAAAATAAGACCTAATATTGGTATTCGCATCAAACTGGCCAGCACTGGAAGTGGAAAGTGGGAAGAGTCGGGTGGCGACAGCAGTAAATTCGGTCTAGTCGCAAGCGAACTACTTCAAGCAATGGATTTTCTTCGCAAAAACAAAATGGAAGATTGCTTAAAGCTGATCCATTTTCATATTGGAAGTCAGGTAACCAAAATTAGACGCATAAAAACAGCTCTTCGCGAAGCCGCTCAGTTTTATGTGCAACTGCATAAAAAAGGTTTTAAAGTAGAGTTTGTGGATATTGGTGGAGGTTTGGGCGTTGATTATGATGGAACCCGCTCATCTACTAGTGAAAGTAGTGTAAACTATTCGATTCAAGAATATGTAAACGACTCAATATCTCACTTTGTAGATGCAGCAAATAAGGAAGAACTGCCTCATCCAAATGTAATTACCGAGTCAGGACGTTCTTTGACCGCCCATCATTCAATATTGGTTTTTGAAGTTCTTGAATCCACCAGTCCTATTATGTGGGATGATGATGTGGATGAAATTAAGGAGGACGATCATGAACTTGTAAAAGAGTTGTATGAATTATGGGACAGACTTAACCAGCCAAGAATGTTAGAAACATGGCACGATGCACTCCAGATTAGAGAAGAGTCATTGGATCGCTTTAGCTTAGGCTTTTTAGATTTGGATACAAGAGCCAAAATAGAACGCCTATTTTGGTCAATTGCAGACGAGATAAACGAAATGGCAGCTACTATAAAACATGCACCCGATGAATTTAGAAACTTATCTAAGCTGTTAGCTGACAAGCTGTTTTGCAACTTTTCATTATTTCAGTCTTTGCCAGATTCATGGGCAATTGATCAAATATTCCCTGTGATGCCCATTCATAGACTGGACGAAAAACCCACAAGAAATGCCACTATTCAAGATATTACTTGTGATTCGGATGGAAAAATTGACAATTTCATTGCCACTCGAAATATTTCTCACTTTTTACCAGTACATCCTTTAAAATCAAAAGAGAGCTATTATATCGGGGTGTTCCTTGTGGGTGCGTACCAAGAGATATTAGGAGATTTGCATAATCTTTTTGGTGACACCAATGCCGTTCACGTTTCGGTAACTAAAGAGGGATATGAAATAGAGCAGATTATAGATGGCGAAACAGTTGCCGAAGTTTTAGAATATGTGCAGTACAATCCTAAAAAGCTGGTTAGAACTGTTGAAACTTGGGTAACAGCTTCTGTTAAAAATGGTCGTATTTCGGCTGAAGAGGGTAAAGAATTTTTATCCACCTACCGTTCAGGGTTGTATGGATATACCTATTTAGAATAACCTAAAAAGACAATTTTATTCCACTCATCCGATGACCGATCACATCGGATGAGTTATGGAAAAGCATAATTAAGTCAAACCTATCCCATTGTGGAACTAAGCTTTCATTATAAAAATAAACTTTTACTTTCACTCTTGCTCATTCTGAGCGCATCAATATTCGCGCAGAGTAAAAATATCGACAGCACTCGTTATGCGATAGAAGCTAAATATCTTTTTGGAATTGTGGTTCCACACCACACCAACATGATCTATCTCATCAACGACTATGCCAGAGGGGGAGAAATAAACTTTATAAGACAGAGACATAAAGAGGGGCTTTGGGAGAGTTATCTAAACCGTCCAGAAACAGGTATAGGCATGTGGTTCAGCACATTTGGACGATCTGATATTTATGGAGAAGGTTTTGCCCTATATCCTTACATAAATTTCAGAATATTTGAATGGCAAAAACTTAGTGCTCGCTATCGTGTGGCGCTCGGTCTGGGCTATGCCAGCAAACCTTTCGATTATGAAAAAAACACATACAACACCGTTTTTGGATCAAAATTAAATGCCTATGTGGGTTTTGGTGTTCTTTTGAGATATCCCATCAGTAACTATTTTTCATTAACTGGCTCATTCTCAATAAATCACATGAGCAATGGTTCATCACGAAAACCCAACAATGGAATTAACACCGCCACTCTCACTTTTGGCACTATATATGAAATAAACCAATCTCAGGAGCCTACATACCATAACACCTCTCCTCCACCTTCTAAAGCGAAAGAAATATTAGCTACGGTTAGTGCGGGACGAAATCAGGCAGCTGCCTATAATCCAACCATCTATTGGTCAGGCAGTGCTACTTTCACTCATTTGTGGTACACAAAAAAAACAAAAGCGTACGGCGTGGGAATAGATCTTATTCGGTTTGGAGGAGCACCGCTGGCCTCACAGAACTTTCAAGACCTTGACATCTCCTCTAAATACAGTTCATCAGACTATCTTTTAACAGGTGCTTTTGTGGCCATGGAATCGCATCTGGGCACTACCAGTCTCTATTTAGCCACAGGTGCATACATTTACGCAAAAAACACTCCGCGACAACCCGTGTATGCAAGATTGGGCGTTCGACAAAAAATAACTCGAAACCTATTGGGACATTTTGGAATCAAGGCCAATTTCTTCACCGCGGAGTTTATTGAGTTTGGCTTAGGATATCGCTGGCGTTATAAAGAATTTTAGAAAGAATGAGAATATATATATTTATAGTACTGTCTATAATCATTTTGGAATCTTGTTCCTATGTGATGGATTTAAAAAGAAATGGAGAAGAAAAAAGTATCAAACTTTCATGGAATGGTGCTACTTCCATTGAAGTGTCAGCGCCATGCAGAATAATTTTGGTCAATAGCGATAGTCTCTTCATAAAAGTTGAAGGAATGGATTTTATTGTGGATGGATATGACTTGATACAATCGGATGAAAAGTTGGTGATTGAACATAAAAACCCCAATTGGTTACAAGAAGAGAAAATAGCCAATATCACATTGGGGGCACCTGAATTCAAAAGAGTAACTTTCAATTCACCAGGTAAACTAATCTCTAAAGACACATTAAATATTAATAAATTTCAAATTGTAGTAAACGGTAAAGGAATCTACACCACCAGCCATCTAATTTTAAAAGGCGATAATTTTTCTCTAAGCGTCTATGGAGGAATCAATAAAAGTAGTCATCATCTTTCAGGTGAGCTAAGAAATGCACACTACAACATGGAAGGTGGAACCGATATTGATGCGTTGGAACTAAAGACAAAAAAAGTCTCAGTTATTCAAAAATCTTATGGAAACATTTTTTTAAATGCAACAGAAAAATTGACTGGAAAAATCTACTCTACAGGAAACATTTATTATTCAGGCGATTCAAATGTAGAAGTAGAAGTAGAAATAGTGATAAACTCGGTTATGCAAGCATCAGGTAAAGCAATTCGCTACTGATTCTTTAAAAAAGGCGATGTAGTCTAAAACCACATCGCCTCCTATGATAATATTAGTTTTATCAGAAACTACACATTGGCTACCTTTATCACATCGGCAAAAACTCCAGCCGCTGTAACATCAGCTCCTGCACCATATCCTTTGATTTGCATAGGATGTTCAAAATAATTTTCAGACCAAATAAGAACAATATTATTGCTTCCTTCCAAATCATAAAATGGATGAGTATTTTCAACTTCAACCAAACCTACTTTAGCTTTTCCGTCTTTTAAGCGGGCTGCATATCTAAGGCGCTTTCCCTCTTTTGCCAACTTTTTGGTACGAAGGTCAAACTCCATATTCAACTCTCCAACTTTCACCATAAACTCCTCCAAAGAAGGCAGGTCAATGTACGATTGTGGAACAAAAGGCTCTACTACTACATCCTTCTCTTCTAAAACATATCCTGACTCTCTCGCTAGAATTAGAAGCTTACGAACCACATCGGTGCCACTCAAATCCACTCTGGGATCAGGTTCACTGAACCCTTTTTCTTTGGCATCCAATATAATCTCAGAAAGCGGACGATTATTAGCCAACTCATTTGATATAAAATTTAATGTTCCCGAAACCACAGCTTCTAAACGGATAATTTTATCTCCACTACGAACCAAATCATTGATGGGCGCAATTATGGGCAATCCTGCACCAACATTGGTTTCAAAGAAAAACTTAACTCCCTTTTCGCGAGCAGTAGATTTTAATTTGCGATAAGACTCATAACTGGAAGAGCTGGCAATTTTATTAGCTGTTACCACTGAAATATTGGCTTCTAAAAGAGTTTGGTATATATTCGCGACATCCTCACTGGCTGTACAATCCACAAAGACGCTGTTGGCCACATTCATTTCAATTATCTTATCGCGAAAATCATTAATATCACCAACTACCCCACTTGTATCCATCTGATCTACAACAGTCTCAGGATTCAATCCTTCGCGTTCTAAAATCATATTGCGACTGCCAGCAACTCCCACCAAACGAATTCGTAATCTGTTTTCCTTTTTTAATTTTTCTGCTTGATCGCTAATTCGTTTCAAAAGCTTGCTTCCCACAGTGCCTTTCCCAGCCAAAAAAAGATTTAAACGAGAAGAGTCTGATAAGAAAAAAGCTTCGTGTATGACATTCATCGCTTTCCGAATATTCATCTCTTTAATAACGATGGAAATATTTATTTCAGAGCCTCCCTGTGCAATGGCAAAAACATTCACCCCATTTTTTCCCAAACTATTAAAGAGCTGACCTGAAATTCCCGTGGTTTTTTTCATTCCTTCGCCTACAATAGCAACAACGGCCATTTCATTTTCTATATTGGTACTGTTAATTTGCCGTAACTCTATTTCACGAGCAAACTCCGTTTCAATTGCCTCACGTGCTAATTCTGCCTGTGAGGTTTCAATCACTATACTAATACTATTTTCTGAAGAGGCTTGCGAAATTAAAATCACATTTACTTCTTTAGAAGCAAGAGAAGAAAATAAGCGCATGGCAATACCTGTAACGCCCACCATTCCAACACCTTGAACAGTTAAAAGCGAAACTAATTTGATAGATGAGATCCCCTTAATCAGTCGTTTGTCATCAACGCTTTTTACCCCGTTTATTAATGTGCCTTTGGCATCAGGGTGAAAGGTATTCTTAATCCGAATAGGTATATTTTTTTGATATACAGGAAGAATAGTTGGCGGATAGATCACTTTTGCACCAAAATGCGATAGCTCCATAGCTTCTGCATAACTCAATCGGTCAATACTATATGCTCTACTAATTACTTTAGGGTCAGCTGTCATAAAACCATCCACATCCGTCCATATCTGCAACTCGTTTGCATCAAATGCGGAAGCCAAAAGTGCGGCTGTATAATCGGATCCACCTCGTCCCAAAGTGGTGTTTTCATTATTTTCATTACTACTGATAAATCCTGGAAAGAGAGATATCTCTCCAAGTTTCTCTTTTAAGGATGAAAGTAATTTATGTGTATTCTCAACCTGAACCTGATTGCGACCAAATTCATAGCTGGTTTTGATGAAGTCTCTACTGTCATACCAATCAGCATTAAGATACGTGGCTACTATTTTAGAAGACAACCTTTCACCTAAGCCCATGATAGTTTCAAAACTACGGTCACCTAACTCCTTAATTAGAAATACTCCACGCAGAACAATACGAAGTTCTTCTATGTCAGGTTCTATAATTTGTTCTACAGCAGGTCGTTCTGAAGAAGAAAAAAGTTTACTAATAATTTCAAGATGAGTTTCGATAATAAGATCCAACTGGTCAAAACAAGCTTTATCGCCAACCTCTGCGCCTTGAGCTGCCTTAATTAAGCGATCGGTTACCCCTCCAACGGCACTCACCACAACCACCACTTTTTCTCCAGTGGATTGAATAATATTTTTAACCTTATCTATGTTTTCGGCAGTACCTACGGATGTTCCACCAAACTTTAATACTTTCATATGATTATAATTTATTTTTCAGTTGCCATATGGAACTCACCAGAATAAT
>CAZJDS010000014.1:0-20236 GCA_964544795.1 uncultured Alkaliflexus sp.
TACTATTAACATATAATTGCCTCATTTTTTTTTGCCAATTTCTATTTATTGATAAATGACCTTTGGATGTGTTTACTTCAAAAATGGTCATATTGGCAACATCCATTGCCAGCTCTAATTGCTCCAAAGATTCAGAGAGTTTGTTGCTTTCTTTGGTTCGGTTGATAGCTACTGCAAAAAGATTGGCTAAACTGTTTAAAATTTCGGCATCAGACTCTGTATATTCCGATTCTTGTCCTGCCACCAATAAAAGTCCCATTAATTCGTTGGACGAGAAAATTCCTGTTATCAACATGTTATCAAAAGGAATAAGTTCCTTTATGGAGACGCCATCAATCTGAAAGTTGCTGGAACTGTTGATAATAAATTCTATAGGATAGTTCTTTTCTGAATGATATTGTTCGGTAATATATTTTTCTATCTTCTTAACTTCATCGTTGTAATTTGCGCCTGTATCGTTGTAGATAGAAAAACGCAACTTTTGTATTTCAGGATCATGATAAGTGATAAATGCAAAGGTACTATTTGTAATTTCTAATGCATATTGTCTTACCAATAGTTGAACCGATTCTAAGCGCTGTTTTTTGGCCAATTCAGTGCTTAATTCGGCTAAATTCTTATTAAATTTCGACTCTTTAATCAATGATTTTTCGATGCTATATTGATTCGCTATATCGTTGCTTTGATAGCAATAAAGTGTTTGATTATTGTATTCAACAAAGAACAGATTGACCATCATGGGATATATCTCCCCTTCAGAATATTGGTGTTTTGTTTCAAAGGTGATATATTCTTTTGTCTTTAATTGGGAAGAGATGTTTTTCCACCATTTGATGGTAGCTGCTGGATTAATGTCGTGGATATGTGAAATTTTATTGTTAGCATATTTAGTTTTAAGAATAGAATTGGCATAGGGGTTAGAGAAAAGAATATATCCTTCATCGTTTAAAAAATAGATTTCTGAAGGGATTTTCTCCACAATACTTTTACAAAGTTCTATTTTAATTTGTGGAGGGTATTGAGCAAGCTTTAATGGATGATCACCAGTTACCTGTTCAATGTTTTTCGCAGTATAGAGAATCAGATCTTGATCAATTAAATAGCGTGCGCTGCCCGAAATTATCCAACAAGTGTCTGATGTTTTTATAACACATTGTAAATTATCTGCAAAACCTATATTGTTAAATATAGATTTAAACTGTTGTAAATTATCTGTTAAACCATTGTCTTCTTCTACTTGTAGGTAGATGCTTTTAGCTTTATCTTCTTGAATCTCTTCTTTGGCTTGCTTATTCAGATAAATTATTTGATTGTTTCTATTGAAAAGAAACAGGGGAACAGCGACCAACTCCAAGGCATCCATCAAATGCTGTTTTATTTCCATAAAAAATTATCTGTTTATTTCTCTTTGTTACGTTCGTAAGTATGAAAGGTTGTTGATTATTCTTTATTTGAAGTTTTTTT
Organism: uncultured Alkaliflexus sp.; assembly: GCA_964544795.1. GTDB lineage: Bacteria > Bacteroidota > Bacteroidia > Bacteroidales > Marinilabiliaceae > CAZHHH01. Next base: position 1,465 of record CAZJDS010000014.1, read on the forward strand.
TATCGTAGCAACTTTATGGCTCCAGTTTTAGACAGAATTTTTTTGTCATAGGTTTTTACCTGCACTAAATAAGTATAAGTCTCTATGGGCTGTTGAGTCCCATTAAAAGTTCCATCCCAGCCTTTTTCAATGTTGTTGGATTCAAAAATCATTCTGCCCGATCGATTATAGACTTTAAATGTGATAAGCTCCTCAATTCCCCAACCTTTTACATAAACAATATCATTAACTCCGTCTCCGTTGGGTGTGAAAGCATCAGGTAGATCAACTGAATAAACCTTGCGAACATCCAACTGAAAAGGGTAGGAGAGGGTGAAGCACTGTGAAGTGTCTGTGACCATAACCTGATAGAGAGTAGATTCCAAAGCATGGATGGTGGGAGATGGGCAATCATTACAGCTTAGTTGACTACTTGGAGACCAGTTGTATGCTGAGATTGCTGGGTTTTCGATATTGATTTTTATTTTTTCTCCCACAATGAGCGTTGTATCGGGTATATGTACAAATGGTTTTTGCTGTACATATACGTTGGTGGCACCATAATTAATACACCCATTTTTATCGGTCACGGTTACTTGAAACCACTCATTGTTCTTCGGTTTTGCCAGAGTACTATTTGCATTGGGATGTTCAAGATCTTCCGTAGGCCACCATTTGTAGTCAACCCCGCCATTGGCCCAAAGGGTGGCAGAGCTATTTAAACAAATTACAGTATCACTGCTTATGTTTATTTTGGGAAGTGGATGAATGGTTAAGTTGTTAAAAGTAGTAGTGTCAATACATCCCAAACCATCGTGCTTTGCTGTGAGTGTAATGGCATATTCTCCCTCTTTTTTATAATTCCAAAGCGGCTCTTTTTCGGTGGAGGTAACCTGATTATCTAATTGCCACAACCATGAAGTGCTATTTTTAGAGTTGTTTTTAAATTGAACCTCCGCAGGAACGCAATATTCAGAGACATCATCCTGAAAACCTATCATGGCTTTTAGATCTAATACATGGAGAGTATCTACCAATGCTACATTACAGCTATTTTCTGCATCGGTTCTTAAAAACAGTACTGGATTTTTATTTCCTGCAGTGGAGTAACTATGAGTTTGATCGTTATTTGGTTCACCATATCCATCGCCAAAGTCCCAACGTAAATCATATACTTTTTCTAAATTTTCTGCTTGGAACAGCACCTCCTCATTTAAGCAGACAGAATCGGGCAGGTGAAACTCTGCATAAGGGCCATCAATACGGATGTAGGCTTTTTTCACCAAAGTATCTGCGCAACCATACGTGGTTCTGCTAATAAGTTTTACGTCATGATTGCCTGGGCGATTGTATATGAAAAATGGGTCTTTCAACTTTGATTGATTTCTGCTTTCGCCAAAACTCCATTGCCAAGATCCAGGATAATCGGTTTCTGTTTGATTTTTAAATTGAACTATAAAAGGATAACAGTTGGCAGTGGTAATGTCTGAATTAAACTTTGTTTTTGGAGGTTCTTGCACATCTATATAACTGCTCATGGTTGCACTGGCCTCACATCCATGAATATCTTTTATATTTAAAGAGACAGAATGATAACCTGGCGTGTCGAATTTCACCTTTGGGTTGGGTGAAGTTGACGTTGCTCCATTGCCAAATGTCCAATAATAATCTACTATTTCATTTTTAGAAGTCGCTGAAAAGGTCGCTGAATCATCTGTGCAAAGCTGGTGCTTGTCTGCCTCAAAAGTGGCTTTGGGCTCTACGGCTCTAATCATCTCTTCTTTTATTAGAGAATTTGAACAGCCCAATTGATCCGTAACCTTTAACGAAACATTGTATTGACCGAAGGAAGAATATTCATGGGTCGGGTTTTGATTGTTGTCCGAAGATCCATCGCCAAAGTTCCATTCATATTTTTCAATGGGCGATGTGGAAATCGTTTGATCTGTAAAAGAAAATGTAATGGGCATACATCCCACTTCATGACTGGCAATAAAGTCAGGTTCGGGTTGATGAATCAGAATCTCTCTGGTGAGTGTATCTGTGCAACCATTGGCATCTTTTACTACTAAAGAGACGTGATTAACCCCCTTGTGTGTGAATTTATGCTGTAATGGCTTTAACGAGCCTATTGTTACATTCTCTTCTTCAAAGATCCATAAATATTCCACCGTGCTGCTTTTATAAGAGAAGGGAGAGATATCTTGCGAACTATTTCCATCCAAAGTAAGTGTAGTATTCAAACAAGGAGCTTCGGATGAAATCTCAAAATCACTCACCAGATTTCGAATATACACCTCCTCTATAGATGTATAATCACATCCTGTTGCACTATTTAATGCAGTTAGCCGAACAGTGTAATTACCTGTTTGTGAATAGATGTGTACAGGATCTTTCACATTGACTACTTTTGGTGAACCATCACCGAAATCCCAACTATACTCAGTTGCATCTTGAATATCACTCTCAAATTGAACTTTAAAGGGATCTTGGCAATCTCTTTTCTTCTCAAAAGTGGCATGAGGACCTAATATTTTCACATAGTTTATTCTAGTTAGTTTAGATACACAACCATAGTTGAAGATAGTGAGTGATACATCCATTACTCCTGTTTTTTCATAGTGGTGAGCGGGAATGGGAAAACCTGGTTCTGATTCGTCCCCGAAATCCCAAATTTCATTGGTGATATTTTTTCTGTTGGGTGCATTTATTTTAAAACCGATGAGTTTGTTGGCACAATTTTCATAGTTAGATGTACGTTCAAAATCCACTTCAAATCTATCTCCTGCATTGATGTATTCAACAGCTTGTGAAACACAACCCTTTTCAGTGGTCACAGTTAGTTCTACAGGTGCTCGTTGCGCTTTGGTTACACTGTAGTTGGTAGAGTTTCCTGTGCGAAGATCTTCTCCATTTATGCGCCATTGGTAGGACACAATTTTATCCACATCACTGTTGTAGATGGTTTTGTCCTGAAAAGTTAAATTCATGGGGATGCAGCCATTTAAAGAAGTGACACTTCCCCCTTTGCCTGGACTCATTTGAACATTGGGTAGATGAATTTTTACACTGTTCTTTTTTACATATTTGCTTTTGCACCCGTTGGCACTGGTAACAAAGAGAGTATCACTAAAAACAGCTTGGTAATTATTTAATTTAGTGGTTTCGTCATATAATAAGGTTGGCGATTTTTCGTTGGAAACCTGACCATTTCCAAATCGCCAATCGTAACTCACTGCACTTTCTGATTGATTGACATAAGTGATAGAGGTGGGTAATTGGCAGATGTAATTGTTGGAAAGATCAAACTCCGCAACGGCTTCTTCAATTTCTATAAGAATTGTTTCTTCAGATGTACAAGAGCCACTCTTGGCAGTCAGTTTTACATTGTAACTGCCTGGTTTGGTATAAGTTTTTTCAGGGCTGATTTGTGTGGATGATGTTCCGTCGTCAAAATGCCAAAAATAGGTAGAAGCATTTTTGCTCAGATTGGTGAATTTTATTTTCTCATTGACACAACCCTTTGTGGTGGATGTCTCAAAATCAGCTTGTATTTCTGTGATTCTTATTAAGTTGTTGTGTTGTATGGAGTCTGTGCAGCCCAAGTCATCTGTAATTTTTAGTTGAACCGAATACTCACCTGGTTGGGTGTAAAGATGGGTTGGGGCTTTTTCTTGTGAAATCGATCCATCGCCAAAGTTCCATTGGGATGAAAAGCTTTCTCTCGCATTGGATAAGTTGGTAAATATTGCATTGAGTTGACCGCTACACGACTCATTGTTATTTACACCAAATACTGCCAGAGGTTTAACTGCTTCTATTGTTTGGTTGAGGGTGTATGAATCCTGACAAAAGGAGTTTTTTGCTACCAAAGTAACATTATAAACTCCAGCTGTATTATAGGTGTGTTCAGGATTTTCTGCTACAGATCCTTCACCATCACCAAAGCTCCAAGTATAAATCAAGTCGCTTTCTGATGCGTCTGATGATTCATTTTTAAAAGATGTTGAAAACGGCACACAATCTTCGCTGGGACCTTCGTACGTAAAATAGGCTGTGGGTTTTTCACCTACTTTTATATAAGCTTCTTTGGTTGTTGAGTTAGAACCTATTTCGTCGGTTATCGTTAATTTAATGGTGAATTCACCTGCTGTTAAATAGGTTGTTTGAGGATTTTCCGCTGTGGAAGTGGCTCCATTGCCAAAATCCCATAGATAGGAGAGGTCTCCCGTTTGAGAGGATGAATTTGTGAACTGTACATTTAGGGGAGCACACCCCATAGTGGGAGTTCCAGAGAATTCAACAGCGATTTGTCCTTCTGATAAGAAGAAATTTAGATATAAAAGTAAACTTGTTATGATAATTACAAGTCGTAATTGTGGAGAAACCATAGAGTTGTATTCTTGTTAATTTTCGCTTGAGGTTAGTATCGGATTTATTGAAATCTAATATACAATATACTGTGCTATATTTTGTAACTTGAGTTGAATTTTGTCGTTTAATCCACAATACCTCTATATTACAATTAATACTCCTATATGAAGTTTGGGTTACATTTTAAGACAGCAGTTTTATTTTTTCTACTTTTTTGCACTATTCATTTGGTTGCTGTATCTCAAGCTATTCATTTTTCTGATGCGTTCTCTTCTCACCTTGTTTTAAACCCTGCCTTTACTGGACGATTTAACGGAAACTGGAGAGCTGTAGGAATTTACAGACAACAAGGAGAGCAATTGATGAATCAATATACTACGGGCTATTTTAGTTTTGAACATCCTTTTTATTATAACAATGAAAAAATAGATGCTGGACTCTATTTTGTTCGAGATAATTCTTCTTATGGTACTTTGCCTGTAAATCGTATCAATCTGTCAGTAGGACATGGTGTTCGGGTGGGATTAAAATCTATGTTGCACGCAGGCATTCAACTGGCGGGTGTTCACAAGCAAGTTACGTGGCGATCTATCACTTTTCCCGATCAGTACAATAGAGAAACAGGCGGATTTGATTCTTCTCTTCCATCTGAAGATATGCGTGAGTCTTCAGGTACTTTCTATGTAGATGCAGGTTTGGGGTTGCTCTATTCCTATCAATGGAACAAGGGGATAAGTAATGTTGGTTATTCTATACAACAGGTGAATCGCCCCAATGAAAGTTTTTTTGAAATCTCTCATCGACTTTCACCTAAGCATTTTTTTCATGTCAAAGGAGATTTTCAAATTGCCAAGGATTTATTTGTGGTTCCTACTTTTGTAGGAATTTATTCTTATAGAGTTTTAGAAACTTTGGTGGGTTCTCATGTAGGCGTGCAACTTCATGATTGGCTCAATCAACAAAACAATGTGATTGTAGGCGCTCATATCCGAAACTTGTCTTATGTTGATGCTCGTTCATTGGTTTATTCCTTTGGGATGACTTGGCAATATTGGAGTTTTATGGTTTCTTATGAAATGGATGTAAAATTGGGTTCTGCTGCCCGTTACAATAGATCAGCTCTGGAGTTTGGTCTTATTTATAAACTCCCATCCACAGATTTAACGAGAAAGACGATACCATGCGAAAGATATTAATAACTACAACTCTTTTTCTTATACTCTCTTTCTGTTTAAGCAGTCTGACTGCCCAAACGGATTCGTTGCGTAGTATGAAAAGATGGCAGTTGAAGGGATATGCAGAAAGTGCGCTGCGTTTAAAGGACTTTTACCAAGCCAAGGCTTTTTTAGAAGAGTGGCATCGACGTGAACCCAATAACAGCGAAGTAACCTTGCAATTGGGACGTACGTCCTATAAAGTTCGAGATTATGCTCAGGTAGAAAAACTTTTTACGGTTCTCTATGAGAAAAATCCGAAACGGTATTTAAACGCACTCTATTACCTTTCTTTGGTGCAAATGCATTATGGAAAATACGACGTTGCTTTAGAGAATTTTGAACTTTTAAGGAGACGTGTCAGACGAATTGATGAATCTGACGTAGATAGAGCAGTAATTGAACGATTGATTGAAGGATGTCATATGGGAATCGCCCACAAAGATTCTACACCCTCTATCGAAGTATCACATTTAAATGATTCTATCAACACACCTCATTCAGAGGGCGGATTTATTTTAGTCAACGATGAAGAGTTTATCTATTCTTCTGTGCAACCTGAAAGTAGATTCTATCATCAGTTAAATGAACCATATACATCTATTCGTCGATTTTATAAAGCATCAAAAGTGGAAGATGATTGGGTTGGGGGAGAAGAAGTATATCCTCCTTTTTATAATTATAACGAATTTGATACGGGATATGGGGCATTTTCTTTGGATGGAAAAAGGTTTTACCTTACTATGTGTTCTATGAATCCAGCAGGTGAAAATATTTGTCAGATCTATGTTTCACATTTTGAATCTGATGGAAATTGGACAGAACCAGAAAAGATGGGCAAAGAAGTAAATCATCCATCTTACACTTCAACTCACCCTACTGTTGGCAGTTGTTTTGACAACTCTTTGGAAGTTCTCTATTTCGTGTCAGATCGACCAGGTGGCGCCGGGGGAATGGATATTTGGTTTTCTGTTTACAACAAACGCCAAAAGAGTTATACCAAAGCTGCTAATGCAGGCGTATTTATTAACACCACTCGTGATGAGGTTACTCCATTTTACGACTCCAATTCACGTCGGCTTTATTTTAGCTCTAATGGACTTGCAGGCTATGGGGGATTGGATGTTTTTTATGCTGAAGGCGAAATGGTAACATGGGAGGAACCCGTGAACGTGGGTTTGCCTATTAACTCTTCTTTTGATGACTTGAGTTTTGTACGAAACTACTCCGGAAAGTTTGGACTGTTTACCTCCAATCGTACAGGTAGCAAGGCATTGTATCATCAAGGATGTTGCGATGATGTGTATGCTTTTAATAACGCCCAAACTTCTAAAATAGCAATTATTGGGAAGCTTGTTCGTAATAATCAATTTGATATCTATGAACAAGTAGATGTTTTTAAGGAAGAGAAGGAGAATTCAGATGTGGTTAAAAATCGGTTGATTACTGTAGAAATTCTTTGCCGCTCTATCTTCAAAGAATTGAAACCAATGAGCAGGGGGAGTTTGAATTATGGGTAGAACCTGGGCATGACTATACACTTTTTGTTGAAGACCCCACTTTGCTGGAAAGAAGTTTTACGCTATCTACGCAAAAAACGGAGAACACCAAGCTAATTGAATTAAATACTATAGCATTAAAAAGTATCCCAAAAGAGGCTATTGTATTAGAAAATATTTATTATCAGTTTGATAAAAATGAGTTAACTTCCACTGCTTGTTCCATTCTTGATAGCACTTTGTTGAAATTAATGAAACTGTATCCAAATATTATCGTTGAAATATCTGCGCATACCGATGCAGTTGGAGATGAACTCTACAACCAACAGCTTTCAGAGGAACGTGCTAAAAACGTGGTAAATTATCTTAAAAGTAAAGGAATTTCTGCTGAGCGGCTAAAATTCAGAGGTTTTGGGTCATCATGTCCAGTAGCTCCTAATTTTGATAGGGATGGTACAGACAATCCTGAGGGTCGCCAGAAAAATCGAAGAACTGAGTTTACAATTATTGGTCACTCTGATTAAAATATAGCACTGATTAAATTAAAATTGATAAGTTGTAACTATTAAAAGTATATTCAAGTTGTTTTTTAATCATGGAGATAACCCCCCTAAACCGTTAATAATAATTGTATGAAAGTTTTTTTTCAAATTTTTATAATTGTTTCCTCTTGTTTTTTCTCTTCTATTTTGATAGCACAGGATGATTCAACTCTTTTCTCCCCCATTCGACGACAGATTTTAGTAAGGGGGGATTTTGATTTTCCACCCTATGAATTTATTAATGAAAATGGAGAGTTTGATGGTTTCAATGTGGAGTTGTTTCATCTGTTGGCCGATGAGTTGGGGCTTAATATGAATCTGAGTCTTGAACCTTGGCATAAAATAAAAGAGGAGATTGCGAAAGGAGAAATAGATGTAGTGATGGGCGTGGCAGTTGATATCTCCCGATCGCCTTTTATGAATTTTGGAACTCCGCATGGAATAATGACGCATGGTCTTTTTACCCATAAAAACGTGGAAATTTACAACTTAGAAGATTTAAAAAATTTCTCCGTGGCAGTGCAGAATGGTGATATTATGTACGATCTGCTTCTAAAGAATAATTATGCGGACTCCATTATTCTTGCGGAACGTTTAAAAGAGGTTTTGAGCTTGGTGGAAGAAGGAAAAGCAGATGTTGCCTTGATGGGCAATTATCAAGGAGAATTTTTAATAAAAAGCGAAAATTTCAAGAATGTAGTTTTACGAACTTCTACTATTGAACCCTATAAATACTCTATAGGAGTAAAAAAAGGAGAATCTGAGCTTTTATGGTTGTTGAATTCAGGCCTTTTTCAACTAAAAGTAAATGGAACCTATGATAAATTATACGATAAATGGTTTTCTGTTTATGAGCGGAAAAATTATTTTAAAGAGATGTTTCCTTTCATTATTTTATCCGTAGCTATATTACTTTTATTGATGCTTTCCTTGTTTTTCCTTTATCGACAAGTCAATCAATTTAAGAGAAAACAAAAGAAGGTAGAAAACTATTTGTCCGCAGTTTCTAGCATGGCTCCGATTGGTATCGGGATATTGTCAAATCATATAATAGTAATGGGCAATGATTTCCTTTCAACAATTACTGGTTATAAAAAGGAAGAGTTAGAGGGAGTTCCTTTCAGACATTTTTTTCTTACAGATGATGGATATATAGATGTTTATAATACACTGATTCGTAAATTGAAAATTGCTGATTCTGCATCAATGGAAGCACATTGGAAAAGGAAGGATGGCAGCTCATATTATGTTCACCTTTCTGTTACTCCATTTGAAAAAGATAATAGTGAGGATTCTATGTTGTTAACTGTGACAGATGTTACTTTTCAACGAAATGCTCTAATGCAATTGCATGTAGCAGATGAGCGACTGCAACTCCATTTGGACAATTCACCTTTGGGCTATTTAGAAATGGATGATAAATTCACCATTCAAGCGTGGTCTTCTCAGACTGAAAAAATCTTTGGTTGGAAAAAGTCTGAAGTTATTGGAAGAAATATTTACGATTTTGAATTTGTTTATGAACAGGATGTTTTGCAGGTAGAGAATCACTTAAAAAGGCTGATTAATAATGAGGAACAACGAAATGTAAATAGACATCGTAACAATACCAAATATGGAATTTTGGTAGATTGCGTGTGGTATAATTCAGCAGTATATAATGAGGATGGTCAGTTAAATTCAATATTTTGTTTGGTAAACGACGTGTCAGATTTAAAACGGGCTCAAAATCGGATAGTAGAGGAGCAGAACCGTTGTCAGTGGGTTATAGAAGCAGCACAGGTAGGTACCTTCGAATGGGATGTTGAGACAGAGAAGATTATTGTAAATGATTTCTTTCTCTCAATTTTGGGATATACGAAAGAAGAAATTTCTTCTTTTACCATCGATAGATGGATTAACTTGATTCATCCACAAGATAGAGAGAGGTTTATGGCTGAAATGGATCATTGTTTAAGGAAAAATGGAGGAGCGATAGAAATTGAAGGACGAGTTCAGCATAAAGAAGGGCATTATCTATCATTTGTTCAACGAGGCAGTATTATTACAAAGGAAGAAGTAAATAAAAAATTGTTGACGGGTATTCTAATAGATGTATCTCGTATAAAAAGAGCGGAAGAGTTTATTCATAAACTTTCTGTTGCCACCGATCAAAGTCCTGCATCAGTGATTATAACGGATATGGATGGTAATATTGAGTACATTAATAAAAAATTTATTTCAATTTCTGGTTATCCTTTTGAAGAATTAAGAGGCAATAAGTTGCGTATTTTCCGCCCTGGACATTTACCCGACGAGGATTATAATATTATGCTAAAAACGATCAACGGAGGAGGTGTTTGGAAGGGAGAACATAAAAATCGAACAAAAAGTCGTAAAGCCTACTGGGAGTCGGTACTTATTTCTCCTATCAGTGACGAACTGGGTGATATTTTAAACTTTGTAATTGTGGCTGAAGATATCACAGAGCGAAAAGCCATTCAGCAAGAGTTGGTCAATGCTAAAGAACGGGCTGAAGAATCTGACAGATTAAAAACAACCTTTTTAAACAATTTATCTCATGAGGTACGAACTCCTCTGAATGCCATTACTGGGTTTTCAGAGATTTTGTACGAGAATCTCTTTTCACATGATAAAAATGGATTTTATGCCGATGCAATTTTTAAAAGTAGCCGTCAGCTTTTGGCTATGATGGATAATATTATCAACATCTCTATTATTGAAACAGGAAAGCTTACAATTATCAATTCGGAAACAGATATTAACCAGTTGTTGAATGAGGTTTATAATCAAATGACATTGAGTCATACAAAACCAGATGTTGAGCTTCGAATTAACTCCTTGATTCCACGTAAAACTAAAAAGATTTTATTGGATCAGATGAAGTTGACTCAAATCCTGACAAATATTATAAGTAATGGGCTAAAATTCACGTCTAAAGGTGTTGTTGAAGTACGATGTGAAATGGATGGTCATTTTATTTTTTTCTCTGTTAAAGACGATGGAGTTGGAATTCCTGAAACCATTAAAGAATCTATCTTTGATCGATTCTTGCAAGGCGATAATGCATTGACTGGCGTGAATGCAGGTTTGGGAGTTGGACTCTCTATCGTTAAATCATATCTTGACTTGTTGGAAGGGGCTATTTCTTTCGAATCGGAAAGAGGGCTTGGAACTACTTTTAACTTTTCAATACCCTATATCTGGGCAAATAGCAGTTCCTATGCTGTGGATGATCTTGCAAGTTTGGGCTGGAAAACAGATAGGAAAATTTTGGTGGTTGATGATGTTGAGGTAAATTATCAGGTTATTTCAGGAATGCTGATAAACTTGCAAGCACCAATTCTTTATGCTAAGAATGGTTATGAAGCAATTTCTCTGGTGAAAGAGGACGAAGCAATTTCTTTGGTAATTATGGATATTAAAATGCCTGGATTAGATGGTTGGGAAACGACCCAAGAGATTAAGAAGATCCGTCCTAACCTTCCTGTAATTGTGCATACTGCATATGCTCTATCCGATGAAAAAGGGAAGATGAAGGAGTTGGGATGCGAAGATTATCTTCTCAAACCGATCAATAGAACGGCTCTGGAATTATTAATAAAAAAATATTCATGAAACGGTGGGAAGAAAATCTTGTATAAGCCACAGATTATCTGGAAAAATTGACTTTGTTGTTATATGTTTATAGTGGATTGATTGAAATAGATATAAAATTAAATTCAGATGAAGGTTAAAGCGTTAGATTCAATTGTCTCTTTATTTGCTTTAGTTGCGGCTTTTAAACCCGACAGGGGTCTTACCATCATAATAAACACAGTTGAAGTATATCTTTTAACCAGATTTTCTCAATCTACTACGGATCATTCTTTGGGTCTATTTCATAATAAAGTGGGTGGTTATCTGGAAATATTAAATCAGCAGCACAACCTCCGTGATCCCTTCCTGGCAGAGGAAATAGAAAAGGAGTGCAAAATAATTATTAAAAACGTTCGACCAATTGATCGATTTAATATTTTGATCTATCTTTTAGAATACCTTCCTTACATTTCAGATAATTTGATAGGGGAGATTGCTGGAGATGGATTAGATTTAATCCATAAAATTGCGCGTAATCTCGAAATATCTGATGTAGATTTTAATGATGCAAAAGAATTTACAATTGGGAGGTTTGAAGCTATTTCTGAGAGTAATTCTCTGTTTTTGATTTCAGACAATCAAAATATTTCTATACCGAAAATTCCTCTCAAGGTAATTGATCATCTTCAAGGGCAACTCATATTTTTAAAAATCGACTCCCTTAATGTCATCTTATTTCGTGTTTTAGGAGAAGAGGAATTTGAATTGAATAATATTCGGTTGTTTAAGCGCCGAACCTATTATTTAAAGCCTGGGGCAGTTATAAAATCTCAACAGGGCGACCTCTTTTTTTACAATGATATTTATAAAGCGCTAAGTTTAGATGCGATCGAAAATCGTCTGATTCTTAAAGCACACGAGGTTGAATATCTCTTTCCCAACGGTTACCAAGGAATTCATAAGATGAGTTTTGATTGCACTTCTGGGGAAATGGTCGCCATTATGGGAGGGAGTGGATCTGGAAAAACCACCCTAATGAATTTACTCATTGGCGCATATAAACCTTATAAAGGGAAAATAACGCTTAATGGTGTAGATATCTTTTCAAATCCTGATCTGATTAAAGGGTATATAGGTTTTGTTCCACAAGACGATGCACTAAACGAGGATTTAACTGCGTTTGACAATCTCTATTATGCGGCTGCACTCTCTTCAGGACAATTGTCAAAGCAAGAGCGTATTAATGTAGTGGATCAAGTGCTTAATGAGTTGGGGCTTACTTCAATTCGCAATTTGAAAGTGGGTAATCCTTTGGAAAAAGTGATTAGTGGCGGGCAGCGGAAAAGATTAAATATCGCCATTGAGCTGATTCGCGATCCAGGTGTTTTATTTCTTGATGAACCTACTTCTGGTTTGTCTTCGGCTGATTCTGAAGTGATTATTAATGTTTTAAGAATGGTGGCAGATAAGGGGCGTCTTGTTATTTTAAATATCCATCAGCCTTCGAGTGATTTGTTTAAACTTTTCGATCAGCTTTTATTCATTGATCAAGGGGGATATCCTGTCTATTTTGGACCTGCAGTCCGGGTTATTTCCTACCTTAAAGAGGCATTGCAATTGACTGATGCCCATGAAAGCGAATGTGAGTGTTGTGGAAATCTGAACCCTGAGGATGTTTTTCATCTGGTCAATACTAAGCGTATTATGTTGAACGCAAACTCATCAGAGCGGATTTTAACGCCGTCCAATTGGATGAATTATTTTCATTCTCATATTTCTTTTTCGACAGATTTTGTGAAGCAGGAATTTAAAGAACTCACTGTTCAACGATTAAATATTCCTCATAAAATAAAGCAGTTTCAACTCTATCTATCTCGTCTGATCTCTTCCAAAGTATCCGCTTATCCTGCATTGTTGCTTAATCTTATTTTACCCGCAGTTTTAGCACTATTGTTAGGCATTTTTGCCTATTACGAAGCTCCCACTTTAGAACGATATAGTTTTCATGAAAATGAGAATATCCCTGCATTCTTTTTTATGAGTGTAATTGTGGCACTTTTTGTGGGTGTTATGAGTGGTTCAGCAGAAATTAATCGGGATCTAAAAACACTTAAGCGAGAGTCTTTTTTAGATCTTAGTTTTGGTGCTTATTTATTTTCTAAACTTATCTATTTGCTTGTTCTCAACGCATTACAGGTGGGTTCCTATGTTGTAATAAGTAGTCTCATACTAAAAATCCCCTCAGGATTATTTGGTTTTTTTATGATTATGTGGGCGCTAGCTGTATCAGCAAGTTGTGTAGGGCTATTTTTGTCGTCTCTTTTTAAATCCATGGCATCAATTTATGTTAGCATCCCTTTCATTCTTATTCCTCAAATTTTATTTTCAGGTGCTGTAATTGATTTTAATAAGATCAATAAAATATTTTCCTCCAATAAATTTGTTCCCCTTATTAGTGAGGTTATGCCTTCAAGATGGGGATACGAAGGATTGATGGTGAACTCTTTTGTTGTCTCTCCTTATGCACAAATATTTTACGAATTGGAGAAGGATAAAACTACAAGTGGTTATTACCGCAACTTTCTAATTCCAGAGTTAGAGAAAGCATTTTATGGTAAGAGTTGGTCCACCGACTTTTTTATTACAGATAGTTCTGTAGTGTACAATCGTGTAATTAACGGTATTAATCAGATTGAGGGTTATTTAGGTAATGACTTTAATCGCTATTATAACGATACAATTTCTGGAGTTAATTTTAATAAAATATTGACAGAATCGCGTGAATTACTCTCACAAATTCAAAACAGAGCTCAAGAAAGAGAAGATTCAGTGATTCTATCCATCTCTTCAACAGATTTCGATCAGCTCAAGGCGGGATATAATAAAATGGTTTTGCAGATTCTTACTGATGAAACCAATCTTCATAAAATTAAACAGACACCCAATGAATTCGTCCGTAAAATGGCACCCATCTACTTTATGCCTGATCACCCTTTTGGACGTTCTCATCTTTATGCTGCTTATAAGCGAATAGGGCATTGGATTATACCTACCAGTCTATTTGATACAGTTGTTATCTGGGTGATGAGTATTTTAGCTTTGATAGGCGTATCAATCATTCGTCCTAGATATTAATCTCTATAAATATTAAAAGCAAACTTTTCAATTGTTTGGATAAACTGCGAGTTGTAGATGGGTTTCACCAAATAATCATCATACCCACTATTTAACAATTCCGTTTTTTCTTCAGGAATAAGATAAGGGGCTTGTGCAATAGCTATCACATGTGGAAGAACTCGTTTTGCAGATTTCAAAAATTCTAACCCACTCATATCAGAATGCCGAATATCACTAAAAATTATACCGATGTCTTTGTGCTTTGCTATTAGCTCAATGGCATCTGCTCCATTGTTTGCATTAAGTACTTTAATGCTGTTCTTCTTCAAATACGATTTTATCTCTTGATTAAAAACATAACCATATTGAACAATGAGAATTTTAATCGAAGTACCCTCTGTTGAGGATATCCCTGACAACTTCTTTCTATCAGTGATGGGGATATGAAGTGTGAATTTTGTACCCTTATCAACCACCGATTCCACTTCAATGGTTCCAGAAAGTAATTCTGTTAATTCTTTCACAATTGCCAATCCTATTCCTATTCCACCAACTGCTCCTCTTTCTGAATGGTTTATGGGGGTAAATGGAATAAAGATGGAAGGTAAGTCAACTGGTCTAATCCCTATGCCTGTATCTTTTACCCAAATAGTTAGTTGTCCATTGTTGTTTAAACTATTAAACCCTATCTCGATGGATCCATGCAAAGTATATTTGATGGCGTTGTCTATGAGACGAGTGAGAATCAGCAGCAGGCTTTCTTGGTCATTTCTAATTTTATGATCTTTAATTTCTGGTAAAACGCTAAAGTGAATCTTCAGTTCTTGCTTGGAATGACGTGCTTTAATTTTCGCTATTTGTGTGCGAAGGCTATTTATTAAATCTGAAATTGTGAACCAACCCATATTGGGTAGTAGGGAGCGACCTTTTAAAAGGGAGATAAGTTGAAATGACTCCAACATTGCTGAGAGATCTTCTCCACTTCTCTTTATCAGCTTTACAAATTCCTCCTGTTCATCGTTAATAGAATAATTTTCTAATAGTTCAGCAGAGCCCAATATACTATTTAACGCAGTACGTATTTCATGCGAGAAGCTTGGTAAAATATTCATCTCTATTATTTTTTCTAAAGAGAGATCAATATTTTGATTGGAGGTCACACTATCTTCAATGTGAACGGTGCGGGTTAACCGTAATACTCTTACAACCTCTCTGTTTTGATTAAATAATGGATAAAAAACAGAACGGAATTTTCTGCTACTATCGTTTACAATGGTAAAGTCATGAGTTTCTACCGTCTCACCTTGAAGGGCTTTTGTAATCATTTCCGAGCTATCTATATCGCCTGACATAGCCATCAGTTCAATCATACTCATTTCATGATGATTCTCGGTTTTTAGCTGGAAGAGTTTGAGCATAGCATCATTGGCAAAAACCGATTTACCTTCTGGTGAAATTAAAATTGCACCATCAGAAAGCGAGTTGAGAATGGTGAAAATATTGTTAACAATTTCCTTTTTCGTTTGAAGTGGTTCTTGTTTTTCTTCTTTTAGATAAACAGTAATACTTGAGGAGCTTCTTTGATACTTACTGGATATAGTAATATTTCTTATATGGCCGTTAGACTCAATAGTAAAAGAATTTTCTAACGTGTCAGAAATTAAAAAGTTATGTTGTAAAAGTTGTTGAATACTCTCTTTGGATCGACTTTCCCCACTTTCTTGCAAATCCATAGATTGCGTAAGTTGTAATATCTCTCTGGCAACATCATTAATATATGTGGCTTCGATAGCTACTCCATAAATACTGGCGTTTAGAACAATTATCCCTTCGCGAGATTGGTCCAAAACGGAAGCTATCTCTTCCATTCGGTTTTTATAATAACGAAGATGATCGCTCAGTTTTTGAGATTGTAATTTTAGATTTTCAATTTTTGTTATGAATTCAGAAGAATGGGTAATATCTCGAATTGTGATTACGGCTATTTGAGTGCCAGTATAAGAATCGCTGATAAGAACGCCCTTTAAATAGAAGTTGTTTTCGTGTTTGCGGATTTTTAATTCTTGAATTTCACCCTCCCATATCTTTTTAATAAAAACAAGAAGCCGCTCCTTATCCTCTTTCTCATCTGGATAGCTAAAGAGGGATTTTCCAATAAGATCGTTGCCAAGTAGATTGCTCCCTATCATACCTGATCCATAAACCTGCGTTACAATCCCGCTTCTGTTAACTAATAAGGCATTTAGATCTGAATGCTGATTTAAAATGCTGTTTAGTAATAGGTTGTTTTTGGTGAGTGTTTTTAATGGTTTGTTCTTTCGTCCCATCAGTCCATAAACCAATATGAAAATAACTGCTGATGAGCTTAGGATAAATACGATCCCTTTTATGGTTTGGATATGTTCTATATCTTCATAACGATAGGCAACTATTTTATCCGATAAAAAAATCCATAACAACCCAATTACCATATAAATAGTAGATATGATAGTGGCAACTTCCCAATTGTTTACAGTTAGTTTTGGCTTTTGTTTTGTCATAGTTGAATTTTTATCGCGCTAAACTAAGTTGTAAAATTAGGGATGTAATTCCTAAAACTTTTATATTTGATTTTAAGGTTTTCATGCGTATCATTTATTATTCCCTAACAAATAAGCAAAAGATAAGGTTTTAATTTATCTTGTTTTATAGATGGTGGCTCATCTAATTTTGAATTTCTTATAGAATAAATTAGCGTTTCGAACAATGCATGTTTGAGACAATTATCGTTGCTATTTAATTGAATTTATCGAGAAGAAAAAACAAGTTTTTTTCTATAAACCGTACTCTAAAGATAGAAGATATTTGTTGTATTTAAATATTGTATTTAGGAATATATGCGGAAGGGGGTATATCCTATAACTATAAAATGAAGATCTTAGAAATCGCTGTTTTTGTTTTCAGAAAGTGTTGAAATGCTTAAACGCCTTATATTCAACTTGTCGGAACTAAGAATATACATAATGGAAGATTTGAAATATATTGCTAAATCTTGTTGTTTTTATATAATTTAGAGCAAATTATTACAGGTAAAATTCTTAAAAAAGCAGCTATGAAACTTCTTATTTTTAACTTCTTCATTTTGCTTTCATTTTTGATGGTAAGCTGTCAAAACGAATTGCAAATTCCGCCACTTATGCAATTTGCTGATGGTTCAAAAATTGAAACTATTGACGACTGGAGAGTGCGTAGGCAGGAAATTGAGTCGATATTTGAACAAGAAGTGTATGGGATAGCACCAGAAATTCCCGATGATATCGAATTTTATGTTGTAAGTGAAGACACAACTGCATTTGACGGAAAAGCGACTAAAAGAATAATTAGCCTTCGTTTGGAAAATCTCCCCAATCCAATTGAATTGCTAATTTATTACCCCAATTCTGGAGTTGAAAAGAAGCCAGCATTTTTAGGCTTGAATTTTTCTGGTAATTATACAACAACATCAGACTTAGATATTCCTTTAACGTCTTTGTGGGTCCCTGATGGCGAAGAGGGTGATGGAAATCATGCCAATGAACAGTTACGCGGCATATATGCCAGCCGTTGGCCTGCAGAAATGATTGTAGATTCAGGATACGCACTTATTACACTCTATTCAGGCGATATAGCTCTTGATTACAATAGTGATTTTAAAAGTGGAGTTCGTGCTTTGTATGAAGATAGTGTGTATACTTGGGGTACAATTGCAGCTTGGTCTTGGGGCTTAAGTTATGTGATGAATTATTTAGAGATAGACGATCGAATTAATGAAAATCAAGTAGCTGTTATTGGGCATTCTCGTTTGGGTAAAGCTGCTTTATGGGCAGGAGCAAAGGATGAAAGATTTGGATTGGTTATTTCAAATAATTCTGGATGTGTAGGCGCAAAATTGTCTCGTCGAAAATTAGGCGAACGTTTCACCAATATTAATGATGGGTTTCCACATTGGTTTTGTGCAAACTTTAAAAACTACAATGATAAGGAAGAGACGTTGGCAGTAGATCAGCATCAATTGATAGCAATGGTGGCACCACGTCCCGTTTATGTAGCAATAGCAAGTAATGACGAGTGGAATGATCCTGAAGGAGAGTTTCTAAGTGCTTATTATGCCAGTGAAATTTACCCTCTATATGGTTTGAAGAGAATAGAATCATCAACTTTTCCAGAACCTGAAACTCCTCACCATGAAGGTAGCGTTGGTTACCATCTTCGAACAGGTGAACATGGCATCACTAATTATGATTGGATACAGTATATCAATTTTGCAAATATTCACTTTAAATGAAGATGATTGCAGATTCGGTTTCAATATCACATAGTTTCTTCTTTTAATGAAGACAAAAAAGTCCATACACATAGATTGTGTATGGACTAATAATTAAGCAAATTAATACTTACAATTACTCTTGATCATCTGTCTTTGCAGGTGTTCTCTCATATTTGCAGCACC
>CAZJDS010000015.1:0-20089 GCA_964544795.1 uncultured Alkaliflexus sp.
CTAATTTAAATCCGTCATTCCAAAACTAAAAGCAAAAGATTTAGTTAAAAAAAGTAAAGTGGCTGAGCAGCAGGGAATAAAATTACTTCTCGCTTTTGCTTTCAGCTTCTTCCTTCTTCTCTTCTGCCGCTTCTGCTTTATACTTTTCAATAATTTCAGCAGAAATAAGTCCTTTCTCAGAAAGCAATTTATACCATGCAAATACTTTTTTCATATCCGAAGTATAAACTCTATCTGAATCGTAGTCAGCAACAACCTTCTCAAAATTTGATTTAAGCGTGGCAGCATCAGATTTTGGATCCACATTGAGTCCTTTTTCAAATATGGAGATCAGCACCTCAGACAATGGCATATCCCCCATTTCTGTATAGATGGAGATATCTTCTAAGGCACTAATTTTTGAAGTTGCATGAGTAGGCATGCGCTTCCCATCTACCAATGACTCAACGATAATACCGTTTTTGGCTTGCGTAATCATTTTGAATAGGCCTGGATGGCCTCCGATAGCTAAAATATCCTTCACCATAAATTTCTAAAATTAATTTTGCACAAAAATACAATTTTGATTGAGTTATGAAAGCTTAGAGTGATTATTTGATTCCTCTTTCTTTCTTGATCTTTTCATAGGCCTCATTCACCTTCTGAAATTTCTCCTTAGCGGCACCTTGAAACTCTTCACCTAAATGAATTACTTTATCTGGGTGAAATCTAACAGCCATTCTGCGATATGCTTTTTTCACCTCCTCATCGGAAGCAGAGGGTTCTATCTCTAAAATTTTATAATATGCATCCGTGGTTTCATAAAACATATTAAGCACTGATTCATAATCAGGTGATGAAATACCTAAAGCCACTGCCATCTGATGGATAAGATCTATCTCAGCTTGAACAATAGATCCATCGGCTTTAGCTAATCCAAAGAGCAGATGAAGTAACTGAATTCGAGAACTGTAATCCAAATTAACCCTAATTTGATGACAAACTTCAATAACAGGTATATCTTTCTTTATAATATTGCGCAACACGATAAGTGCTTGGGCTGTTTGTTCTTCACCAAACAGAGTTCTGAGATGTATTTTTACGTAATCAAGTTCAGATCTTAATACCTTCCCATCGGCTTTCATCACTGCTGCCATCAAAACAAGAAGAGAAGCAACAAAACCTTCATGCTGCTTAGCATATGGCCGAGAAGTTACTTGAACATCGGTTTTAATCATATTCCGGATTATGACACCTATAATAGCCCCCAATGGGCCACCCATCCACCAACCAATTCCTGCACTAAACAAAACTTTCCAAAAACTCATCTTTTACTATCTTGATTAATAAATCTACAAATGTTCTAAAATTTTCTCTTTAACTCATTATAAATCTTCAAAACCTGAGGAGTTACCAATTGGCGCTCATCGGCATAAATAATGAAGTCGCTTAAAGCCATCTTCTTTTCATCACTCCATTGATTATCCATCCGAGCCCTAATGTTACTTTCAGTTAAACCACTCCGTTTCGTAACCCTGGACAAACGAATTTCAACTGGGGCAACTACAGTAATCATTAGATCCATATCAACATACGAGCCTCCCTCGAAAAGAACGGCTGCCTCATTTATAACCCACAGGCTTTTTTGTTTATGCACCCAAATCGAAAAATCAGAACGTACTATTGGATGCACCACTTTCTGAATTTCATTTAAAACCTGTGGCTGTTTAAATAGTTTCTCCGACACCTTTTTGGTATCCAAGTATCCTCCATCAAAGACATCTTCTCCAAAATGGAGTTTATACAAATCAATCAATGTAGGATGGGTGTGGATCAACTCCTTAGCCCTTATATCGGAATTATACGAGGGAATATTTAAGAGTTCAAATATTCTGCATATAGTGCTTTTCCCACTACCAATACCTCCTGTTAAACCTATTTTTAATTGTTTAACAAGTTTCATCATCGCCTCCTTTCTAAGAGATACTCAACATACAGCGGTGAAAAATCATAAGACTGAATATTATTTGGAGCAGATTCTAATCTGACTTTTAATCTATCCGGTCTCGGGTTATTTGAAAGTTGTGATGCATCTACAATTGCGCTAAAGTCCGACTCCAATATTTTTTCAAACCTACTCAACCCAGCACGAAAAGTCACACGCACGTCGGGCGGAAAAACTTTCAGACGCAATGAATCTGGCATCCCTACAACTTCAATGGGAACCGAAAAAGTTCGTTCTGAAAAGGGCTCAACCGGAATGGTGAGCTCCACTTTTTTAGGAGAATAGTTTACACCTTCTATTTGTTCCAAATCTACAGCTTTTCTCAAAGTGTCGGCCAAATCTATAAATTTTTGAGTCGTTGTATAAACAAAAGCTAATGTGTCTATCACACTCTTTTGTCCCGATACATATACAGACTCAGGTGCAAAAAAAATCTCACCCGATAATGCATATTGTTTTTGAAAAGAAGTTTCTCCGAGCAACTTTATAGGTACCAACTTTTCTTCCTTGGGTTCTAAAGAGATAAAGATTGTATCTGGTGAAATCTTAAGCAAATCAATACCTACCAATAATTGCTCTTTAATAACATTGAACTGCTCACGTGATAAAAGATAGGTTTTCTCTGATTTTACAGAACGGTGAAGTCGGGAAACATCATAATTAATAGGTACAAATGAATTGGAAATATATTGTCGCAACAAGCTGTATCCTGTTGATCGCACCTGAACATTAACTTTTTGCGTATTTGAATTCAGCAATATTTGATCTGAAGGAACATTAACCAATCGTAAGGAGAAAACAAAGTCAGTAACATACTTATCGCGCAAAGCATTAAAAAACCAAAAGGAAGTTGAGATTAAGAGAAAAATCGTAAAAACAAATACATCTTTATTTCTTACAAATTTCACCAACAGGACAACACCTTTTTGTCCTTTGATATAATTCCAGGCTGTCAGAAAACGATCTTTAATAAAACCCATGAACTATGAAATTAATTACGATAAAAATTGAAAATTCTTTGATTCGTTCATTGAACCAAAATTCCAAAAAGCCAATGCTATAACAAATGTAAGCATTGGCTTTTTAAAAATAAAACTAAAAACAATAGCTTTATAAAGATCTGTTTACTTTTTTACTGCATCGCTCATGTCCATTATAATGGCAGATTTGTCGATCTTAATTTTCACATTGTCGGCAATCTCCATCATTACATAATCGTCTTTAATTTCAGAAACTCGCCCATAAATTCCACCTGTTGTAATAACTTTATCTCCTTTTTTCAAGGCCTCACGATATTTACGAAGCTCTTTTTGTCGCTTCATTTGAGGGCGAATCATAAAGAAATAGAAAACAACTATGATAAACAAAAAAGGCAACAAAGACATCAATGGATTACCACCTTCAGCTGCCTGAGGTGCCATGGTTAAAAATGTATTAAACATACTATTTCAAATTTAAAAAAATATAAATAATTGATTTCAGTTTCTAAGCTGCAATGGTAATTACAAAACCTTAAATTAACAAATTTATTCTACAACTGCTATTACTGTCAATAAAATTGACCCCTCAGGAATATTAGCAAAAACCCTTACGTTTTTTCTCTGATAACCTTGCTGACCGTGTGAATCAAAAATCACTTCTACAAAACCCTTTTTAGATGGCGACACAAGAGTTTTTGTATAGTTAACAGCTGTGCATCCACATCCAGCTTCTACATTTTGAATAACAACAGGATACTCTCCGTCATTTACAAACCCAAAAACAGCTCCAACCTCATCCCCTCGCTTGACAACGCCAAAATCATGCTGTTGGTTTTGAAACACAATATTGCTCATTTCTATCTTTGAGGAACTTCTTTTTTGGGATTCGCCTCCTTTACAAGCAGAGAGTAAGAGCAAAAAAAGAAATAATAAAAGTCTATTATTTAATCTTTTCAAGTCCAATTTTCTTTATTTTACCTTCTTTAATCAAATGATCAGAAATTTTATCAAGCATTCCATTAATATAGATACCACTTTTGGGGGTAGAGTAATGTTTAGCAATTTCTATATATTCATTCAACGACACTTTAATGGGAATCATGGGAAATTCAATAATCTCCGTTAAAGCTATGTGCATTAATACAATATCCATAAAAGCAACTCGGTCTAAATCCCAATTTTGAGAAAACTGTCTGATTAGTTCGGTGTAGGATTCTTTATTCAAAATAGATTTTCTAAAAAGAGTGGAAACAAATTCTCTGTCTTCATCTACTCCATCACCCACCTCTTTAATCTCTTGCAACAGCATTTGATTGGGACCATTTGCTTTCTCGAATTCTTTAAGCGTCTTAATAACCATACTCACTACAAATTCGGACTCATCATTCCAAAAAACACTCTGTTCTTCGAGCTGCGTATATAAAGGCTCATATTGTCCGATTACCTTTTCAACTAATTTAACAACGAATCTTTTTTGTGTTTCATAAGAATCGGATTTATCAGCCATATAATTAGAGTAAACATCACTCTTAATGACTTCCTCAAAAATTTCCTTCACCAACTCTGGAGCGTTTGCCCACGAAAGACCTGTTGATTCAATATATTTATTCAAATAAATATTTTCAGAGAGCTGGGCAATAAGAGTATTATCAATAAAACGAGTATTGGGGTTAAGCTCTTCAGGACTGGGTATTTTTTTATTTCGTCCAACCTCAATGCGGTTACCTGCAAGATCCTTAATTTCAATCAACAACAACAACACAAGATGGTATAATTCAAATGATTTAGAAATACTGTGAAACAATGCTTTCTCAATATTTTTCACAGACTCATCACCGCTTTGATGAAAAGCATACACCATCTGCATCACCTTAACTCTTAGCAACCTTCTACTTAACATTACTCAAAGAACTTTTTATGAATAGTATTTACAACAAAACAAAAATAGTTCTTTTTTAAAGAAAACAACGAGTTGAATTCCTAATAAAATGAAATAATCTGTTATTCCCCTAAGATTTTATTATTAACTGTTGATTAATAGAGAATAGAGAGATTAGGTTAAAGAAAGAGAATTTAGAGGAAGAAATGTGAATTTCTTCTGGGAAATTAGAAAATTAATCCCCACTTTTGTGTAATAAACCTTAAGACTTTACTAATTTAAACTAATTTGGAGATGGAAGGATTTGACAAAGCTGAAGATTTCGCAAGGAGTGATAGAGAAGAGATCTTTTCAAAAGCAGTAAGAGCAGGAAAAAGAACCTATTTTTTTGATGTAAAGGCAACCCGAAAAAATGATTACTATTTGACCATAACCGAAAGCAAAAAAAAGTTTGAAGAAAACGGTCGCTTTTTCTTCGAGAAGCACAAAGTCTTTCTCTACAAAGAGGATTTTGATAAGTTCTCGGAAGGTCTCCTTGAAGCCATCGATCATATTAAAACAAATTTAATTGAGGAAGAAGAGATGGAAGAGTCGAAAACAGACTCCAGTATTGCAGAGGAGTTTGTCAACATTAACTTTGAAGACTTAAATGAATAATAGAAAACCTGGTTTTATCACCTGGTTTTTTAATTATAAATCATACTTGTTCATTTTATCCAAAATAGTGACATCTCTATTTTTGTCACTTTGTATCTTTACATAACACATTATATTTTCGGCACCAGCCTTATAACAGACAACTTGTACTTGTTTTACTATTTCCATCAAACGATCGTAATCACCCTCCATTACTGTTTCAAAAGGAGTTACGCGGTAATTCACTCCTGAATTATGAATAATGGAGATAGCCTCATCTACTATAGCATATGAGTTCGAACTTGTTGAGGTTGGCAATACCTGTACGGCCACATTTACTTTCTTAATCATACTATCAGACATAAATACCCAGTTTAGTTTATATTTCAGCCAATTTACTAAAGTGAATTGTAGCACATTTAGCAATCAGTCGGCAAAAATTTATTAAAAACTTTACGACTTTGACATTATAAATGGTAAAAATATGTTTTTTAAAACGAACTCCACTAATTTTATTGAATATAAAGCAGTCTACAATTAGATTACAAGCGATAAACAGTCGATTAAATAACAGTTTAATTCCCTATTTTTAGGGATTGTTGAATAAAAGAAGATACAGTAAATTTGCCCTCATTTTTAAGCTTTCATAGCAATAAACATTGATGATTTCGAAGATGAGACAACTATCGTAAATAATTAATGGTAAATGGAGTGCGAAGAAGCTTAAGAAACTGTCACCCAAATAGACAAGTAATTTATGACATTAGCTGAATTAACCACTGGAGAAGAGGCGGTAATAGCCAAAGTGAAAGGATATGGTGCATTCAGAAGGCGCATTTTAGAGATGGGCTTCTTAAAAGGCAAAATAGTAAAAGTAATAAAAAATGCGCCTCTTAAAGATCCCATAGAATATCAAATATTAAACTACAAAATATCACTTCGAAGAGCTGAAGCTCATCTGATAGAAGTAGTTCCCATGAGTGAAATAGGTACTTTTTCACAATCTCCATTTCTGGGTACTTCGGAAATCAACATCATTGAAAAAGCCGTTAGAGAAAAAAGAAAAACTATAAATATTGCTTTGGTAGGCAACCCAAATTGTGGAAAAACCACCATCTTTAATCAAGTAAGTGGTTCGTATGAGCATGTGGGAAATTACAGTGGGGTGACTGTAGATGTTAAAACCAGTACATTTGAATATGAGGGTTACACGTTCAATCTTTCAGATTTGCCTGGCACTTACTCATTGTCTGCCTATAGTCCAGAAGAGGTTTACGTCAGAAAGCATATCAGCGAAGAGATGCCCGACATCGTAATTAATGTAGTGGATGGTGCCAATCTGGAAAGGAATCTCTATTTAACCACCCAACTTATGCACATGGATGTAAAGTTAGTGATGGCGCTCAATATGTACGATGATTTGCAAAAACGCGGCGACGTTATCAACTACAAACATTTAGGTAATATGCTGGGTATGCCCATTGTACCAACAGTTGGATACAAAAGTAAAGGCATCAACAAATTATTCAAAAAAGTGATTGATGTCTATGAAGACCGAATTCCTGAAGCACATCAAGTAAAAGTTAACCTCGGTAACCACTTAGAGCAAGCTGTTCAAGCTGTGGAAAACCTCATCCAAACTGAAAACGAGCTTAGATTGGTCACCACTCCTCGATTTATGGCCATCAAACTTCTGGAAGGCGACAAAGGTTATTCTAAATACCTTAAGAAGGCGGGGTTTGATAACTTATCGCAACAAGTTAGCCTTCAACAAGAGAAAATTGAAAAGACTTTTAACGACGATATTGAAACGATAATCACCGATGCACGATATGGCTTCATTGCGGGCGCATTAAAAGAAACCTACAAAGAAAACCCAGTTCAAAGAAGAAGAAGAACTGATGCTATCGATTTTTTTCTAACACATAAACTATTTGGATTTCCTGTTTTTTTCCTTTTTATGTTTCTAATGTTTCAAGCTACTTTCACTTTGGGAGAATATCCTATGGGATGGATTGAAACTGGTGTAAGTTGGGTATCCCAACTAATGAATAACCTATTACCCGACGGATCTTTTAAAGACTTAGTCATCAATGGCATAATTGGCGGTGTGGGTGGCGTAATTGTCTTCCTTCCCAACATCCTTATTCTCTTTTTCTTTATCTCTTTTATGGAGGATACAGGTTATATGGCACGTGCCGCCTTTATTATGGATAAAGTAATGAATAAAATTGGTCTGCATGGAAAGTCGTTCATTCCTTTAATCATGGGATTTGGATGTAATGTTCCAGCCATTATGGCCACACGAACGATTGAAGATAGAAACAGCCGACTTTTAACTATTTTAATTAACCCATTTATGTCGTGTAGCGCACGACTTCCTGTTTATATACTTTTTATAGCTGCTTTTTTTCCTGAGAATCCTGGCACATTGCTCTTTATATTATACGGCACAGGTATTCTTATAGCGGTAGTGATTGCTCGCCTTTTTAAAAAAATTCTCTTTAGGCGTGAGAATATTCCGTTTGTGATGGAACTTCCCCCCTATCGTTTACCCACTATAAAAAGCACCCTTCGACATATGTGGCATAAAGGCGAGCAATACTTGAGAAAAATGGGCGGAATTATTATGATTGCTTCTATTATCATTTGGTTTTTAGGCTATTTCCCACGAGAAAGCAGTCATTTTGATCAGCACCAAAATGAAAGTCAAAATATGAGATTTTAGACGCTGTGATTAGCAACGAAAATTCTGCGATGGAATTGAAGTCCAATAAAAAGGAAGAGTTGAACCAGATTTACGAAAAAGAACACCGCAAACAGCAGGAAGAGAGCTTTATTGGTAGAATGGGACATGCCGTTGAACCTTTAATCCGTCCATTGGGTTTTGATTGGAAAATGGGAATTAGTATTTTGAGTGGTGTTGCCGCTAAAGAGATTGTTGTGAGTACGATTGGAGTACTTTACCATTCTCCTCATTTAGATGAAGAAAAAGGCAGCAAACAACTGATTAGCAGCATACGTGAAGATTCATATGAAGATGGAACACCCGTATTCACTCCCTTAGTAGCACTTTCATTTTTGATCTTCATTTTGATTTATTTTCCATGTGTGGCTGTCATTGCTGCAATTAAAAAGGAAGCAGGATCATGGAAGTGGGCAATGTTTACCGTTTTTTATACCACAGCATTGGCATGGATTATGTCGTTTGCAGTTTATCAAATTGGAAGTTTGTTTGTTTAAGTAGTAAAGCGATTCAATTCTTCTAAAAACAAAAGCTATTATGATACAAGAAATTTTAACTTATCTAACTGTAGCAGGCGCTTTTTTCTTTGCAGGACGCGGAATTTACAGAACATTTTTTCCCGCTCCTGGACAATCAGCTTGCTCAGGCTGTGCGTCTTCTGGATGCGACGTTAAAAGTATGTTGGTCAATAAAGTTCACAATGATAAGATGAATCATAAAAGCTTAAAAATGAGAAAAGCCGAATAGCTATCTTAAAGTAAGTAACGTGTACTGGGCTTATCGAAGTGAAATCATTCAGTTTATCAAAATTCATCGAAACAACTTTCTAAAGCCTCATCTAATTTAGCGCAAGGCTCCGACAGGCGCAGTCACCGAAATAAGATCAACAAATCATTCAATTTATAGCGGTATTCGTATCAAATCGTAGTTTTATTTTATCTGGAATTTGTAGAATTATATAAAAAGTAAACATTCCATATTATTGATCTGTTAAATCTTTTATCTCCTCTTTTAAACTCAGCAGTTTGCTTGCTTTTAAATTTAAAAAATCCAAAAGCTTAGGATTCTCTTTCAGCTCCTTACACAAAACTATTCCTTTGGACATCAGCAGTTGTTTTTCTGCTTTTGTGAGCTGGGTAAGTGTAGTGATAGGAAATAGATTTTCACGTTCAACAATTGCCTTTATGCTTTCTCCATTGGGATAATCCCAACTGATGAGTTTCAAACCACTACACAAACCATAATTCATGGCATCACTGGTAAATCTTGTGTTGGTCGCAATCCATCCATGGAAAACAAATCCTTCATATTCAGGCATCAATTCGCGAATGCTAATTAAATCGTTTACTCTTGAACGAATGTATAAAGGAACCTGAACACTGACATATTTGCCTTGACTATTATAATATTTGCACTCGACCAAATGCTGCTCTTTTTCACCTGTGGCTACCACATCCACTTCATGAGTAACACATTTGCCCTGTAAAACTTGACCTGTTTCCACGGTTAACCCCCGTGATTGAAAAATATGCCCCATAAAATATTCAAATGGAAAGCCCGTAGGTCCCAATTCCATGATGGCTTTTTTAAGACTGTATCGCCCTGCTAAGCTTCTCCTTTTTCTCCGCAGAAGCGTAAATGCACGAGAATAGATCTTTCTTGTCGTGGTTCCTTCCTCCAGCCACGACTCAATATCTTTGACTATTTCTTCGATCAAATAATCCGTTGCGCCAGTCCTACGTAATGAATTAGCTAATTTTTTAGGCGAGAAAACTTGTAACTCTCCGTCGGCCTTTCTTATTAAAGGGGCATTTGACATAGATTGCTGAATTAATAACTCATTAATTAAAACAGAACAATATACTCAGTTTTCAGTCAAATTTTATATTCAAAGTGAAGAGTTTATCTGTAACGGAGATTTTTAACCCTGAAAGTGATTAGCGGAGTAGCTCAATAAGTGATTAGTCGATTCTCGTTTGACAGATGAAGAAAATATGAGCTGATTCCTAATGAATAGTGAACTTGCCAAAATTTAATAAATCAAGACTTCGACAGGCTCAGCTAACCAAAAGGAATTAGGCCATTAACTCAACAAACAATTATTGGTAAGATTTATTCATCAACACAGCATCGGCAAGTACCATTGCAGCCATAGCTTCCACGATGGGAACAGCACGTGGAACTACACACGGATCGTGTCGTCCTTTTGCATGCATCACCACTTCATTTCCGTGCACATCCACCGTGTTTTGATCTTTAGATATGGTGGCAACTGGCTTAAAAGCAACATTAAAGTAGATGTCTTCACCGTTGGAGATTCCACCTTGAACACCACCAGATCGATTAGTGCGAGCCTTAATCTCGCCATCTTTTTTAATAAATTCATCATTGTGTTGCGAGCCCAGCATAGAGGCAGCTTCAAAACCCGATCCATACTCAAACCCTTTCACCGCATTGATGCTAAGCATAGCATGTGCCAAAACGGAATGTAGCTTATCAAAAACAGGTTCACCCAGCCCCACAGGAACACCCGATGCTACGCAAGTAACTACGCCACCCACAGAGTCGTGGTCCAGTCGGATGGAGTCTATATAGCTGATCATTTTTTTTGCCATATTAGCATCGGGACATCTAACAATATTGGTTTCTGCCACAGAAAGATCCATCTCAGTATGGGACTTTTCCAATTTAATGTTTCCCACCTGAGAAACATAACCTTGAATAGTGACACCAAGTGAACGCAACATCAGTTTAGCTACAGCACCAGCAACTACGCGTGCAATGGTTTCACGAGCCGAAGCACGCCCCCCGCCCCTATGATCACGAATTCCATATTTAGATTGATAGGTATAGTCTGCATGCGAAGGCCGATAAACATCTTTTAAATTCCCATAATCTCCTGACCGCTGGTCTTTGTTTCGAATCAAAAATGCCAATGGGGTACCTGTTGCTTTTCCTTCAAAAACACCTGAAAGAAATTCAACGTTATCGGATTCATCCCGGGGTGTAGTAATTTCAGATTGACCTGGACGACGACGATTCAATTCATTTTGAATAAAAGTCATATCCAACTCCAAACCTGGAGTAACTCCTTCAATAATTCCACCAACTCCTACCCCATGTGACTCACCATAAGAGGTCAATTTATATAATGTTCCAAAACTATTTCCGGCCATACTATTCTGGTTTTAATAAAAGCAAAAAAGATACTAAAGCTTTAAGCTTTTAAACGCTCAAATGTTCAAAAATAGTATAAGCAGCTCTAACCTACAAAAAAAGGTGCTTCAAAATGAAACACCTTCTCAAGAAAAATATAAACAATTTGAATTAGCAGCTGCATCCAGAACCGCATCCACCTGGATTGCAATCATGAGACGCTGTAAGCTCTATTAACTCATCTTCAGTAGCTTCGCGTACCGAAAGAATTGAGCCGCTAAAATGAAGATCATCACCCGCCAATGGATGGTTAAAATCCATTTTTACAGAATCATCAGACACTTCAAGAATAATTCCATTAAGACGATTCCCATTCGCATCTTGCATGGGAATTGAGTTGCCTGCTGTGAGCATCTCTTCATCAATTGTACCATTCACCTCAAATATGTTTTTTGGCAAATCCACAACAGCATCAGGATTTAATTCACCATAAGCATCTTTTGCAGACAAATCGAAATCAAATTTCCCACCAGTTTGAAGTCCTAACAATTTTTCTTCAAACATTTCAAGCATTCTACCAGCTCCAAAGATAAACTCAAGAGGAGCTTCGGTTGTGGTCTCTTCAACCATTTCGCCTTTTGCACCACCTATACGAAGCTGATAATTTAACGTTACAAACTTATTTCTTCCAATTTCCATTGTACACCCTTTTTAAAATTACATACACTATAAGCCGCTGGCAGCATTTATGTAATACAAACCAGCGCAACTTTTTTAATCACAGCACTAAAAATAAAGTTACAAATTAACAGAGAATTAAATTCTTATCAAAAAGAATAAGATAAAAAGGTCTTGGATTAACACTTTTTTAAAATTATCACGCACGATCAAAGAAACCGAACACTACTTAATTTAAATATATTCAAAAGAATTAATTGATGGAAAAAAGAGAAAGTGCATAGGATGCAAAATAATTGCTAATTTTAAAACTTCCTTAAAATAGAGAATAAAAGAGAATATGGAAAACAAGGTTATTATTATTACGGGTGCCTCATCAGGAATTGGTTTAGCTTCTGCACACGAATTTGCACGCAGAGGAGCAAAACTTTCATTGGGCGCCCGCTCGATAGATAGACTTAAAGAGCTACAGCACGATCTTGAAGGGAAAGGGTGTGAAGTAATCATTACTAAAACCGATGTTAGTAAAGAAGCAGATTGTAAGCTTCTCATCGAAAATACTCTTCAAGAATTCGGCCAAATTGATGTGCTGATTAACAATGCAGGAATATCCATGCGCGCATTATTTATCGATTTAGATATCAATGTAATGAAGCAACTAATGGATGTAAATTTTTGGGGAACAGTCTATTGCACCAAATATGCATTGCCTTACCTATTAAAACAGCAAGGTTCTTTAGTAGGAATATCCTCCATTGCAGGATTTTTAGGATTACCCGGTCGTGCAGGTTATTCGGCAAGCAAATTTGCCATGCACGGATTTTTAGAAACAGTGCGCACTGAGAACTTGAAAAATAATCTTCACGTATTGATTGCTGCACCAGGGTTCACGGCCTCAAATGTGCGCAAATCAGCTCTAACAGCCGATGGATCTCAACAAGGCGAAACACCTCGTGCTGAAGAGAAGATGATGAGCGCTGAAAAAGTCGCCATTTATTTAGCAAATGCCATTAAAAAAAGAAAAAGAACGCTCATTCTAACTTTTATAGAGGGAAAACTCACTGTTTTTCTTCGAAAATGGTGGCCTTCTCTCATCGACAAACTAAGTTATAACCATATGGCCAAAGAGCCAGATTCACCTTTCAAATAGAAATATATTTATGCTGCACAATAAAACTTCCTTCAAAGTTCGTTACGGAGAAACCGACCAGATGGGTATTGTAAACAATGCGGTTTACCCGTCGTGGTTTGAGATTGGACGGACTGAGCTTTTTGATGAACTACAACTTCCCTACAGTGAAATGGAACGACAAGGAATTATGCTTCCATTGTCAGAATTGTATGTTAAATATCTCTCTCCTGCCCGATATGGAGAAATAGTAACCATAGAAACTACTGTAGAAAAAATGCCTGGTGTGAGAGTTGTTTTCGACTATAAAGTTTATTCAGAAGATGAAACCCTAATTGCCACTGGACAAACAGTACAAGCCTTTGTAGATAGCACCACCCGAAAACCCATACGAATTCCTACTCAATTGAAGGAGCAGTTGGAAAAACATTTCGAAGTATAGAAAGAGTTGCAGACAGGTGAAAACAACACATCAATCCCACCAAGTGTTTGTTGGAAATAAGAAATTTGAATAAATGGAAAATAGTGAGATTTAACAAGAAAAAATTAATGAAATTTGATTAATAAAGAATCTGTTGAAATGGAAGACTTACTATTTGATTTTATATCAAAATACATTACTCTGACTGAAGATGAAAAGAAAGCAATCGTTTCTTTAGACATATTCCGCTCAGTAAAAAAGGGAACGACCTTACTAAAGCAAGGACAAAAATCCAATGATGGCTACTTTGTTTTGAAAGGGTGTATTCGAACATATTATATAATTGAAGGAGAAGAAAAGACAACAGCTTTTTATACAGAAATGGAAGGGTTTACACCTCATTGTGTTGTAAATAAAACTCCTTCTAAATATTACATGTCATGTATAGAAGACTCTATATTGACCGTTGCAAACCCTGAAATGGAAGTTGAGATTTTTAATAAATTCCCAAAATTTGAAACTCTTTGCAGAATATTGTCAGAAGATCTTTTAGCTAAACAACAATTCAACTTTGATGAATTTAAAATTTCTTCCCCTGAACAACGATATTTGATTTTATTACAAAAAAGGCCAGACCTTATTCAACGAGTTCCACAACATCAATTAGCAAGTTATTTAGGTATAAAACCACAATCGTTAAGTAGATTAAGAGCAAGAATTATAAAAAGAGAGAGAGAGTAGAGTTCGTTTCTTAACTTAAGTGAACGAATTTAGGCAGTCCGCCAATCTAATTTTGAAGTATCGTTTTAAATTAATTAAAAAGATATGCAAAAGATATTTTTATGGATTGGATTTGCCATAGTGTTAACAAACAGTTTTCAGGTGAATGCTCAATACTCAAAGGAAGATAGCACTTTTAAAAAGTGCTTTGTGGGTAGCACGCTGTTTATGTTAGGTAACTTCGACACGAAGAACAGCCCTGGTTTTGTTCAACTCAACTTTGGATATCGTATTACAGAAAGTGATGTAATTTCTCTTGAGTTAAAAACTTGGAAGTATGGTTGGCCACTTGGCATACCTTATGGAAAATCATTTGAATCTGCCGAAGAAAAATTTCCAGGTTATATTCGTGAATATGGCTTTGCAATAGCCTATCAAAGGTTTTTATGGGAAGGCCTTTTTGCAGGAGTGCACGTGATGTCAGCCTGGCAGACCTTCGTAAATGATAACGGAAATAAGATTGACAATGGTTTTCAGATTTTCAATACTTACCAAGTTGGTTATCATGTTAAACTTTTTAAAGATAGATTTTTCATTCAACCATCAATTAGAGTTACTCACCGTCCTTACCACACAAAAATGCCTGATTCATTTAAACTGATTGACGATAGATGGTCTAAATTCTTTTTTGGTGAACCAGGACTACATTTTGGATTTAACTTTTAGCAATTATATCAAGAATTTAAAGACGACTGAAACAATAATAACAAAACACCTATTCAAAAAGTATCGGTTCAGTGGTTAAATAAATCTTTATAATGTATCAGGCTGAATGATTTAAGAACTAAAGCTTAAAAAACGTGGGTAAAATACTTATTACATATCCAACAATAGGAGTGAGAATCTCTACGAGCTTTGGCAAATAATTTATTATCTATTCTTACAGGCTTAATACTAGATAAGGTTATAAGAAAGATGAATCAGATTTAGCCAGAATTACCACAAATACTCCTGTATTATCCAAATTACAAGAGCTATGATAACCAAAATAATAATGGTTCCTCCAGCAATTTTATTGATCCAAAAAAGACGGCGTAAATTCACTTTAGAACGAAACAGCCCCACGATAGTTGTTAGAAGTAACCACCAAGTGGAAGCACCCACAAACACACCTGTAATCAGTATTAATTGACCTATGATACCTGAAGAGGGATGCACGACTCCAAAACTGGCAAAAAAAGCGATGAATAAAAAAACGGCCAATGGGTTGGAAATAGTCAATAAAAAAGTGGAGGCAAAATCTTGGACCAATGTCCCTTTTTTATTTTTTTGTCGACGCAACTGCACAGCAGGATTGGAGCGATATATAGTAACTCCTAAAAATATTAAAATTGCAGCTCCAAAAATATTAATCCAAATAAATTGTTCTTCAATAAATGAGACAATATAGGAGATGCTAAAACCAGCAATGATGGCATAGATGGTATCAGAAAATGCAGCACCCAACCCCGAAACGAAACCAGAGAGGCGTCCGCGCTGCAAAGTGCGCTGAATGCACAATACACCTATAGGCCCCAGAGGCACAGAAGCTGAAAAACCGACCATCATGCCGTCTATAAAGGATTTCCATTCCATTACGCAAATATCTAAAAAATAAAGACGATATGAAACGGTGTGCGGTAAAAAGGAATCATATACTTTTTAAATCTACTTATATATAACCGATATAACACCAATCACCCTGCTAACAAGTACTGATAATAAATAGGATAGAGCCAAAATAAAATTTTATACAACAATTAATCTTAAACTATAATGAGATGATAAAAATGAAAGTATATTTGTCGCAACAAGATCGTTAAGCTCTTGAAAAGCATCATATTATTAGTAGATAACAAATAGAGAAATTCACC
Organism: uncultured Alkaliflexus sp.; assembly: GCA_964544795.1. Taxonomy (GTDB): domain Bacteria; phylum Bacteroidota; class Bacteroidia; order Bacteroidales; family Marinilabiliaceae; genus CAZHHH01. Next base: position 16,243 of record CAZJDS010000015.1, read on the forward strand.
ACATAATTTATCAAACAAATAATGAAGCTACTAAATCATCTACTCTTAGCCACATTTATTGCACTTACAATTCCCTCAAACGCAGAAACTAAACTTTCTGATGATCAACCAGCTCAAGGAAAAGTGTCAGCAACTTTATTTACAGCGTTCAATACCACATTAAATAACTCTAACAACAAATCTGCGTTTGAAGTCAACAGGGCATATTTTGGCTACTTTAGAAGATTAGATCAAGGGTTCTCAGCAGAAATAAAATTAGATATTGGTTCTCCCAATGACGCCTCAGAAACTCTTCATCGTCGATTCGCTTATGTTAAAACAGCAGCTCTATACTACAATTACGAAAAAATAAGATTAGAGTTTGGAATGATAAGTACTGCCCAATTCATAGGTTCAGAAGATTTCTGGAACAAAAGATACATATCAAAAATCTTTATGGATGCCTACAACTTTGGCTCCACCGCAGACTTAGGATTCAAAGCAATTTACAGTTTCAACAATTCCTACTCCATCGACTTTAGTCTCTTGAACGGTGAAGGCTATCAAAGTTTACAAAATGACAATTCCTACAAAACAACGTTTGGTTTGACGGCCAAACCATTTAATGGTTTCGTAGGACGACTCTATGCAGATATGGAGCCAAAAGATGTGGAGTTGAAAACAGTCACTCAAAATACTTTTTCTCTCTTTGCAGGGCAAACCATTCATCGGTATCATTTGGGTATAGAGTACGCCCACCAGTTCAATCACCAACACAATAAAAATGGAGACAGATATGGATATTCCATATTGGGAAAAGTAGATATTACTGAAAAAATAAATATTCTAGGACGATTTGATTATCTCAACTCTAAAGTAGGAATAGTCAAGGACGATTTTGAACCCTTTGAAGAGGGTCAGCTAATTATTGGTGGTGCTGAATATATTGTATCCAAATATATACGTTTTGCACTTAATTACAGGCAATGGAATCCTTCGGTTAAAGAAGAAGAAAGAGTCGCCTCGTTGCATGCTTCTTTAGAGATAAAATTCTAATTAAACCACAATTGTTTTAGAATAAAAACTCCAATCTTGAATAAAAACAGTTACAAGTATTACTTTGTAATTATATTAATATCATTCATCAGTTTATCCCGATAAGACTTTCCTACAGGAATGCCCTTGGTTGCTTTATCGGAAACAATCATAAGCATATTGTCTTCGATAGATTTTACTTTTGTAAAATTAACTATATACGAACGATGAACGCGCATAAACTTGTCAACGGGAAGTTTCTCAGAAAGAGCCTTCATTGTAAAATGAATAGTATATTTTTCAGTGTATGTATTCAAAACCACATAATTCTCCATGGCTTCCACCCACAAAATATCGTCATATTTTAATCTTACCAATGAAGAGTTATTCTTAATAAATATTTCTGTACTCTCTTTAACTGGAGACTCCTTACGATCAATACGTTCTTTAACCTTGACAAGAGCTTTAAGGAAGCGATCGAACTCAACGGGTTTCAGAAGATAATCGGTAACGTCATATTCATACGACTCCAAAGCGTATTTTTCTTGTGAAGAGTAAATAATCACTTGAGGAATTATATTTAAAGCTTCAAGGAATTCAATACCCGACATCTGAGGCATTTCAATATCTAAAAAGATAAGATCTACTGATTGACTCAACGGACTGTTAAGAATAGCCAAAGCTTCAACAGCTGTACTAAAAGTTCCTAAAAGGTTTAATTCTTTAGTACGTTCAACAAACTCCTGTATAATCTTAACAGATAACTTATCGTCATCAACAATGATACAATTCATAATTTAGATTTTGTTCGAAAATATAAAATATATAGAGAAGATCGCGAACTTTATTAAATTTATTAATCAAACTTACCTGTTTTATTAATAATAATCAAAAAAAAGCAAATACAACCATTTGTTATACAGCAGGTTTGTCAACACTGAAATATCTGTTTTCGAGAGACTCTATTTTTGGTGTGCTTTTGCGAAGCCATTCGAGCAGAAGGTTGTTCTTTTCCAAATCGGACAAACTCCATTCAATACCGGAATTGTATAACTTATTGGTTAGATTTTGTAAAAAAATTGCGGCAGAGACCGATATATTAAGACTCTCTGTAAATCCTACCATAGGTATGTGAACAAACTCATCTGCATAATCACGAACTGTGGAAGAGACTCCTGTAAGCTCAGTTCCAAAAATGAAAGCTGCAGGTCCTTTTTCTATATCAAAATCATCAAGCTTTGTAGCTTTATCATTAGGTACAGTGGCCACCAGTCGATACTTCCTTCTCTTAAGCTCTTTCAAAGCTACCTCAACGTTACTACTTTCAAGATTGTATTTATTGAGGCTTATCCACTTGGAAGAACCCATAACCACCTTTTTATTCACATCGTAAGTCTTTGCATCATCTACCAGGTGTACATCTTGAATACCAAAACATTCGCAACTCCTTATAACAGCACTTGCGTTGTGAGGTTTATCAATATTTTCGAGTAATACAGTAAAATAACGAGTGCGCTTATCAAGAACTTTCCGAAGTTGCTCAACTCGTTCTTGCGATCTGAAAGAACTTAAAAACTCTATTAAACCTATGATCTCTGAGACAGATAAAGAGCCGATTTCGCGTAGCATCTCAAAATCATTATAATTGAACATTCACACCAAAAAAAAGAGAGTACCTCATCAGCACCCTCTTTCTTGGTTCTTTAAAGCTTTTTACTAATTAACAGAATCAGTCAATTCGCTTCCAGCTTTAAACTTAATCACTTTTTTAGCAGGGATACTGATTTCTTTACCAGTCTGTGGGTTTCTACCCATTCTGGCACTTCTTTCAGTTACGGAAAAAGAGCCAAATCCTACTAAAGATACACGGTCTCCGCTTTGAAGAGCTTCACCTGTTACTTTCAAGAAAGCATCTAGTGCTTTTTTTGCATCTGCCTTGGTCAAACCTGAATCCCCGGCAATAGCATCAATCAATTGAGCTTTGTTCATAATAAAAATTTAATTTTAGGGTTAAAAACTAGGTTTTTAAAACCAACTACAACAAATATAGAGTATTTATAATGGCTTCCAAATTCAAAACCAAAAAAAATGCACGGTAACCCTCATATTTGTTACAAAAAACCATTTTTAAGTGTAAAAATATATTTTTTTGTTGAAAAATAGGTCTTTCTGCTCATTAAACAAATATTAACTAATAATGAATGTAAACCCTTAATATTATACAAAAAAAATCGACTTCTACACATCTCTAATTATTAATCGTCAACTGATTCTCAATCATTCTGTTGATGTATTGCTGTATAAAGGCTTTCATCAATTTCAACGACTCTTCAGTAGGTTCTTTTTTAACGTTGAGATTATTTCTAAGAAAAGGATCTTCCTTGTAATCATAAAACGCGATAATTTCCTGACCATCAAAATAATATACATAATCATCTTTAATAAACTGATAACTCTCATTGGTGTAGTTGATCACAAACCGATTTTTTTCTTTATCTGTTGCCATCAAATCATTTCCAAAAGCTACAAACCCTTTGGGGTAGCCCACCAGGTTCATGACAGTGGGTAAAATATCAGTTTGTTGTGCAGGCTGATCATCTACACCCAATAACGCACCATTAGGTGTATAAAAGAAAAGTGGAACAGCAAATCCATTGATGTTGGTTTTATACTCTGGATAATGAGGAGGAACACTGTGATCTGCAGTAATTATAAAAAGAGTGTTGTTGTACCAATCAGACTTCTTTGCCTCTTGAAAAAACTTTTTTAATGCCATATCTGTGTATCCTATACATTGATGAATAGGTAAAGTTCCTTTTGGGAAAACTCCTTC
>CAZJDS010000016.1:0-7642 GCA_964544795.1 uncultured Alkaliflexus sp.
CAACACCATTATTTACGCCCCAAACAGAAAGTTTTAAATAGTCAGGATCGTTACCACTATCACCACCAAACTTCTTTGTAAAACTATCCCCTTCTTCCATAGAAAGTGCGGCATAAGTACTATTTGTTACAAACAACCCTTTTACACTATGTGCTGCATCATCTTTAAAAGGAAGGGCTAAAGGAATTGTTTTAAAAGTTGTATAATCGCTTGAAATATAAGCGACACCATAATTATTGCCTTCTGACTCTACCGGATCAAAACCTGCTCCTGTAATGGCACTAAATTGATTGGTATATCCTGAAGTTGTATTGTCTGATAGATTGGAATAGGCCCAATCATTCCAAAAACCTCCCGAATAACTATTGTTGAACCTTGCTAATCCACTAACAAAACCACCTGAACCATCAGATCCATCCCAATAGCTTTCATTATCAAGTGTAAGGTTTTCAAAATTACTAACCACATAATCGCCCACAATTTTCGGTTGCACACCTACTATTAGTTTGTCGGTTACCGATTGATCATTTAATGTTGCTTTCACTAAAATGCTAGTTTGGCCTGCTTCCAAAAAGGCAATCTCAAGAATGTTTTCGTTCATAAGGATTGCCGAAGCTACTTCGCTAAATGAGTTGGATACGATTTCATACGTTGTTTGTTCCGAAATATCGAGGTTGAGTAGATAATCAGATAGATCAACATGGACATTATCATCACCGTTGTATCCAGAAATTATGCCCAAAGATTTTGTCACTTGCGGCGCACTTAGATATATTTCAGCGATTGGGTCTCCAAAGTTTATCATATATGCTTTACCGCCCTTGGTTATATCTCCTTTGGCTTTTAGCATTGAAAACCAGCCAAACGATGAACCTCCATACGTTCCTATTTTACTGTAATTATGTGCGTTTCCAGAGGTGCCATTCCAGACTGCTAAAAAGCTTCCGCTTGCAAAATCATTGCAGTTGAAAAGAAGATTTCCAGCATCGTCCACAGCACAATCGTTCGGACCATTGTTTGGCATTGCAGTCAGTAAAGTGCCATCTTCAATTTTCAAGAAGCTTCCATCGGTTGCATCAATAATTCCTTGCACTGCATCTGCCGACCATTTGTAGAGATATGTTTCTGTCCCCGTAGGATCGTATTTTGCATTGTATATGTTTCCTTGTGTATCTACAGCCAAGCCCACTGAGTTTCCTCCAATTTCAATGAGTCTTTTGTGTTGGTTCTCTCCCGAAATATCAAGTAGGGATATGCAGTTCACATCGTTTTCTCCGTCCCAGCCTTCGGTATTCAGTCCAGAAACATAATAGTTGCCATTGTATATTTCCATGTCAAAATTCCCAGGAAAAGTCGCAACGTGTGCCCATTCGCTTGTAATTAAATCCACTGAATAGATACGATCGTCTGTTAATCCACCCATGGTGTATCCTACCCAAACTTTTTCACCATCTGGGTCAGCAGTTACAAAGCTAGGCCAAGCCCATTGATCTGTATATGAAGACGGAGCTGTTCCATAATTACTTATTAATTCTTGCGTGCTTAAATCATAACTATGCAACCCGTCATCATCAATGGCATATAGCACATTTCCGATTATGTCGTGGGCTGTGAATGATTTTTCAACAAAAACATCATTCGTTTTGTAGCTTGTTTCAGGTGCAAGCCAACTGCTTTGGGCAATTAGCCCCATGCTTAAAGCAAAAAGTGCTGCCAGTGAAAAGTAAAGTTTTTTCATTTTTATTTTTTTATTTTTTATGTTGATATTTATTGATAATAAAACTCTATTTGGGTAATGAGTACGATTTTTGTCCAATCTCTTTCAAACAATTCATGCACAAGCAATCTTTGTACGTATCTCTTATGTGGTGATGGCCTTCGTGTGAAATGGTCACATGGAAGCAATGACATTTTAAGATATCGTCTTTCTTGCAATCAAAGAGAGAGCCGCAACGGGGGCATTTTTTCTCCATTATTATATGGTTTTGAGCCTCAAAAGAGGAAGCTTATATTGAGCAAATTCAAACATTCCGAAAAGAACGCCACTGTAAACCAAATCACCCATCATTGTATTTTGGAAGAACGGTATTGCTGCTGCATAGCAAGCTATCAAGCCGCTAAGATCTTTTGGATAGATAATTCCTGACGCCCAAACCCCAAAGTTTGAAACCACGAAAAACAGAATGGATGCCGACAAAGAGGCAAATAGAATATTTTGAGGCTTGGTTCTTTTAAGAAGGAAGAATCCTACAATACCTATGACAATAAAAGCAGAGTATGTCCAATAAAAGCCAGGATAAAATAAGGTGAAGCCATCGAAATATTGAGCGTAAACGACATTATTTAGCACCAGGTCACTCAGCCACATGGCTAAAAGTGGGACTACAAAAGCTAAGTAGCGTTTGGAAAAGTAGGCAGCACCAAACAAAGCCATAGCACCCACTGGAGTAAAGTTTGGTGGATGAGGAATTAATCGGCTAAAGGCGGCCAATAGAATTAATAGGGAGATAACTCCAAAACGGATGTTGATTTTTTGTTTTTTCATCGTTACTGCAATTTTGGTGACACATTGAGTTTTGATTTTGCAGCATACGATGTAACGAGGAAGTCAAATGAAACATCGGTCTGATTAGCTATCTGTTCACCGCAGACTGCAAAATCTATGTTTCATTGGAAGGTCTTCTGACTTATCTCTCTTTAGACTCCTTCTCATTCCAAATTAGAGTGGAACAATGGATTGTTGTCTAAAGCTGTGTAGAGAATTACAGCAGCGGGACTGTTACCGATTTTCACGGTATTCCCTTTTAATTTCTATTTCAATCAAATCTATTTATAGATTGAAAATCGAAAACCAATGATTGGGCAAAGATACTATTTTATTAGACTATTGTCTGGCAAAAAGATGTTTTTGTTTACACATTTATTCTATAGCGCATGATCTCAAGGGTTTATTCATCTTCCCCTTTCGAGGGATGGTAATTTCTACTTATGGAAACGTCTAAACGATTATAGTGTTTTTAGATACGAATCTTTTATTTTTAAGTATTAAGATTTAAAATATGTGCATTACACGTGAATGGTTATGATATCAGATAGTTGAGTGGTGTAGCGAGGGGAGAGCTTTTCCTGTTTCATTTTCCAAATTCGCTTTTGATCCTGTGCTGCAAGGCGGATTTTTTGTTGTCCAAAAAGAGTATTCATTTTATCTATCACTTTCATGAGCGGAACATGCTTTTCGTTGCGGTTGTCGAAAAGAGTTTGTTGCACACAATCTGCCGATGTAAAATCCTGAACAACCACTCCCGCTTTTTTGTATTCAAATCCCTCTCTGAAAATATGTTTCAGTGCCTGTGTGGCAAACTTAGTTAATTCGATACTTGAGTTTGTTGGAAAGGGTAGTTTTACCACGATGCTTCTGTTGTATTGTGGTAAGTTTCTTCGGTGTCTGTTGGTTTGAATAAAAACCATGAGTGAGTTACAGCATGAGTTTTGTTTACGTAACTTTTCTGCACACGAAACAGCAAACGTTGAAATGCGCTCGTTTAATTCTGAAAGCTTAGTATAGTTGGTTTCAAAAGAGCGTGTGGTTGAAATACTTTTTTTTGCTTGTACTTCTTCCAAATATAGTGTTACGGTACCTTGTAAATCTTGTTTTAAACGTAGGCCAACTATTGACATCAGTTTTTTTACAAGATCATCATTCAATTGGGTAAAGTCAAAAGCTGTTTTCACACCCATGGCATTTAGTCGCTTGCTGTGCTGTCTGCCAATGCCCCAAACATCTTCTACTTTCAACCATTTTAGAGCTTTAATACGTTTCTCTTCACTGTCTATGATGTAAACACCGCCTGTTTTTTGTGGAAACTTCTTGGCAATTCGGTTGGCAACTTTTGCAAGAGCTTTAGTGGGAGCCATGCCTATGCTGATAGGTATTCCTGTCCATCTATTTACTTTTTTACGCATGTCGTTTCCGTAATCTTGCAGATGAAAGAGTTCAAAACCTTTTAGCCTCATGAAACATTCGTCGATACTATAAATTTCAATATCTGGCGTGTAATCACCTAAAATAGTCATTACCCTTTGGCTCATATCACCGTAGAGTGCAAAGTTGGCTGAAAACACTTGTACATTATGTTCTTGAAATTTCTTCTCATACTCAAATGCGGGTGCACCCATTGGAATGCCAACCGCCTTAGCTTCATTGCTTCTTGCGATAACGCAGCCGTCGTTATTTGACAACACGACAATGGGCTTTCCAATCAAGTCTGGTCGGAAAACTCTTTCGCATGAAGCATAGAAGTTATTACAGTCGATGAGTGCAAACATCTAAACAGATTTTATTACATGGGTTACAATTCCCCAAAAAATCAAGGTATTCTCTTCTTCTATTTTTATGGGCTGGTAATCATCATTCTCGGGTATTAGCCAAAGTTCATTTTTGGTTTTTTTTATGCGTTTTGCGGTAAACTCTCCATCGATGTAGCAAACAGCAATTTTGCCATTTGCTGGTTCCAGGCTGCGATCAATAACCAAGAGGTCACCTTCGTCAATTCCTGCTTTCTTTAAAGATTGCCCTTTCACTCGTCCATAAAATGTAGCGGAAGGGTGTTTTATTAAATGTTTGTTGAGATCAATTGTTAAGTCAACAAAGTCGAGAGCTGGTGAAGGAAATCCAGCACTAATACCTTCGTCCACATAAGGCAGCTGAAGCTCTGTTTCGGTCAATGCCGAATAAATATCAATGGTATTGCTTGTATATAGTTTTAATGATGGCATGTTTTTTTATATAGTAATGGCATTTTTTGAATGATAGAAAATATTAAAAGCAAATTAGTTTCAACCGAATCCTCTAGCGGGTGGATAGTTAAGTAAAAGCAAAATTACACAAAATTGAGGAACTCAGCTGTAAAAATTTTACTTTACTACGGATTAGCTTTGCTGTGTCTCAGTAATTCAAATTTAAACCCATATCCTATATACAAGCCCAAACTAATGTGATAATCTTCTGGGTCATAAGCAAACTCAAGCATTGGGCCAAGGTGGAAAATGCCTACGTTAAAATCGTAAGAGGTTTCTGCATGAAAGGCAAATTTTATCAATGTAGGCTCATAATCCTCAAAAGTTGCACTAGGCGACAAACTTATATGTAAACCTCCAAATGGATTATAACTTGTCACTAGCGCCAAAGTGTTGTGTTTGTGTTTATCAAAGATTCTTTCGTAACCTATTCCGAATCCGAATTTTGAATGTTCCTAATAACAAGTTACTGTGTGGAGATGGCTGTTATTGATATTTTGGATAAAACGTATATGGACTTCTTTATCCCCCATTCTTTATAGTGTAACCCAAATTTTCACGGCGCTGGTTTGTGTTTTTAAGTTGTCTCGCTTTAAGGTAGCGGGCTGCCTACTGTTATGTCACACCTGTGCCATGGCTGACCATGGGGAGGGTTGAGCTTAGGTTTTTCACCCGTGGCAGGTGCTGGCGCTTGGTTACCGCGAGTCGCATTTAATCGTCTGGCGTTTTCTACGGTTGGTGCCATAGAACCATAACTCTTGGTTGCTTCAGTAGTAGTAGGTGGTGACTCAACTGCCGCAGGGGCATTTAAGGGACTACCCACAGGAATTTCGCAACGGTGACCAGGTTCCCCGTGGGGCGGATTGAGAACTATGGGTGCGCGCTTTTCGACAGATACTTCCTTAGATGATGTATCTTGTTCAACAGCAACTGTCTCTACTTGCTTTGGCTGCTGCGTAACAGGAACCCTTTCGGTTTGTTTCTTTTGAGCAGGACCACAGGAGATCAATGCCAAAAATGTTATGCTTAAAATTTGGGTACGCCATCCTATTCTGATTTTCTTTTTAGCCATCTTTTTTATTTGTCTATTTACCAACTGCACATTAAATCATCAATGACTGATGCTATCAATCATAGAACACGAAGTGCTAATGTCTCCATTTAGAACAAATAAAGCTCCTTCTGGTTCATTTTGAATGATATTGTTGCAATCTGTTTTTTGCTAAATAAGTATTTGATGGACTAAAATAGCTTTTTTATTTTTTAATAGTTCTATTTTTTAGGTAATAACAACAGGGTTCGTTGTTATTATTGATAAGTCTTTTAGTATTTTATGACTTATTTAATACCTAATCCGAAATTTCTATTTCTCATTTTGTCTCATCCACACTCTTTAAAAACTCCAAAACTTTATCATTGACAATATTCGCTTGATCTACGGATAGAAAATGCCCAGCATTTGGTATAATCTCGCCTTGACCACGAGAGAGATGTTTTTTGGCTTGTTGAATGGTCGTTTCTGTATTGATGACATCATTATCGCCTATTAAAACCAGTACTGGCACTTTTATGTTTTGTAAGTCTTTTTTCGAAAAAGGAACCATTTGCATGATAAACTGGTTAAGACTATCTTTTCCAATAGACATATAAAACAGTTGCAGATACTCTTTATTAATATTATCTACATTACTCGACATGGTTTTTAAGGTGTTTTCAGCTTGTTTTTCATTTGAAGAAAAAATTCCGATACTTTTTAATAAGTCTACGCTTGGGGGAATCCACATAAAAGTTTGTGCTGGACTTAGCAACACGATGCTTCTAATATCTCTTTTACTGTTAAGCGCCAAGTCCATGGCAAACCACCCTCCTCTTGATGCACCAATCAAGTGAAAGGAATCCAATTTTAATGCCCACAAAACCTCTTGATACCAAGAGGTGATATCGTCGATACTGTTAAAATCTGTTGTCATGTATGATTTTCCAGGTTCGACAATTAAGTCAATCGCGAAAACACGGTATTCCTTAGAGAGAGCTTTTGCATTAGGGTACCACATAGTTGAGCTCGCATTTAGACCGTGGAGCAAGACTAATGGCACGCCTTTTTTAGGTCCGCTGACTACTATATGGGCAAACCCATGTGAAGTTGGAATATAAAGCTCCTCATAAGCAACACCCCATTGCTTAAGTACTTTGTCGTAGACTTCAAAATATATTTTATGTTCCGCACTGGGATTCGAAATATAATCTGGTATTTTAGTATAATCACCAAATTCCTCTTTACAAGAAGGAAAGAAGATAACGAGTATCAGTAATATCTTTAAACACTTCATTTATTAGAATATTGATTTAGATTATAAAACTCGTTAAATACACTTTCATTTTTAGCGTTCGTATTAAAAAAACAGACAAAAATGTATATAAACATAAAAACGGATTTGGTCTATTAAGATTGAATCTTCTAATAATCCTTCTCCTCATCCTTCTTTACCAACTCTTTGGTGGAAAGCAAACCGCAAGCAGCATAAATGTCCTCTCCACGCGAGCGACGAATGGTGCTGGTCAATCCTTTTTTTCTCAGTTGATCACTGAACCACTGCATTTTTTCATGCGGCGTGCCTTGTAAGGGTGAATCAGGAATGGGATGAAATTTGATGAGATTGATTCGGCATTTAACTCCGTTTAGCATTTTTGTAATTCCTTTTACGTGTGCTGCCGTATCATTAATTCCATCAAACATGATGTATTCAATGGATATACGTCGTTGGCGTCCAAAATCATAGTCATGCAATGCTTCTATCACCTTTTCGATAGAATAGACCTGTTGAATGGGCATTAGTTTTTTACG
>CAZJDS010000016.1:7652-19931 GCA_964544795.1 uncultured Alkaliflexus sp.
CTCCTCATCAAACGGTGAGTGCATACTAATGGCCAAATGGGCTTCACACTCTTCTATAAATCTGCGCATGGCTGGAATCACACCGATGGTAGAAACATTAATTCGACGTGGGCTCCAGGCATATCCCCACTCTGAAGTTAATATTTCAATACTTTTCAGCACCTCTTCAATATTGTCCATGGGTTCGCCCATGCCCATATAAACCACGTTGGTTAATTCATCTGTTTCGGGAATACTTCGAACTTGGTTGATAATTTCTCCTGCCGTAAGCTGGCTTTGAAATCCTTGTTTGCCAGTCATACAGAAGAGACACCCCATTTTACAGCCCACTTGTGACGATACACAAAGAGTTTTTCGATCCTCTTCAGGAATGTATGCCGCTTCCACAAATAGCTTTTTCTTTGTGGGAAAGAGATATTTTTTGGTTCCATCCACCGAAACTTGTTCTTTGAAGGGTGGGGTAAGCCCCATCTCGAACTTTTCATTGAGTAATTCACGGGCTTTTTTCGACAAGTTGGTCATCTGATCGATGCTGTTTGCCTTATTCTTATAGAGCCAAGCTGCGATTTGGTTGGCAGTGAATCCTGGCAACTCCAGATCTTTTACTACTGCTTGCAATTCACTTAAGGTTTTTCCGAAAAGAGTATCTTTTTGATTCATTTAAAAGTATATTTCTGCGATGATCTGTTCAAATGGAACTCCTTTGCTTAAAAGAAGGTCACGTACTTCAACCACCATATTTGAATTGCCACAAAGATAGTACTTTCTAGTGGGGATGAGGTCATTACTTTCTTTAAGAAAAGTGGTTAGTCGTCCTGAGTGTACATCGGGATGAGATTCGCTGGTGCAAAATCTTAAATATCTTTTCCCCATTTTTTCTTTGAAAAGATCAGAAAAGTAGAATTGATTGAGCTGACGAGCTCCCTGAAGTAGAGTGATTCCCTCCACTTTTCCCGATTGTGCCATGGCTGCAAATGGAGCAATTCCTGTGCCAGTAGCAATCCACCATGATCCATTGGGACTATTGGTGAAGCGTCCAAAAGGTTCTGACATGTAAAGCGTATCGCCCGATTTCATTTGAGCCATATGTGGGGTAAGTTCACCTTCTAAAACCACATCAAAAAGTATTTTCAAAGTAGTTTCTTGAGTGCCTGATGCAATACTGTACAACCTCAAATCATGGTCTGGCTGCAAAGCGACTCCAATTACCTGTCCTGCTTTAAAATCAATTTTTTTTTCTATTTCAAGTATATATACTTGTGGGGAGATCTCTCTATTAGAAATTATTTTTACTGGAAAGACCTCTTTCCGTCGTCGAGACAAATTCGTCATTTTATGGATGTGATTGTATGGTGCTATTTTAATTTTTATAATTGACTAATTGAACGGCTCAGGAACTGTAAAGTTCAAAATCGAATCTTTATACTTTTACTTAAGGAGCCTATGTTGTTACAACGATCTATAACACCTACTTCAACGTTATAGAGGAGTTTTCTTCCAAAGTCTGGTTGGAGAGGAACAAAAAAAGTGTTGTTGGTTATTTCCCACCATCCCTCCGTGCCATCTGTTGGAGTGAAATAAATAATAAAACGTTCTTTTCTGTTTTGGCTTTTTAATTCATTTTGTTCCCAGGTTAACATTTTCTTTTTATAAGTTACATTTGAAATTGGAAGTAGTAGTGAATCTCTTTTCCAGATCATAGGAGGAGTTAAAGCTCGATTTTTAAAATAATTTTCAGACAGCACTTTGTTGAGTTGATTATTTTCTCTTACAAAATGTTTGTGGCTGAAAAATATATTGCCTTTTACATTGCGTAATTCTCTTGACAGTCTAATCTGTTCGCCCACCTCCTCAGGATTGTCCCAATAGGGTTGTGTGCCATTTATTTTGTAGATTCCATGACCGATGTAAACATCTCTATTGGGGACTTCCTGATTCCACCATTTTATTAATTTGGAGTAGTTGACTGCCTTATCTTGCGTTGACCAGTAAACTTGTGGTGCAACATAATCTAGCCATCCTTCATCTGTCCATCTTAGTACGTCTGCATATAAGTCATCGAAACAAGTAATCCCTGCTTTGGTATCGCTGCCTCTCGCATCATCTGATTGATTGCGCCAAACTCCAAACGGACTCACTCCGAATCTAATCCAGGGTTTTTGCTCATTTATGAGTTTTGAAACCGACTCAATAAAGATATTTATATTTTCACGTCTCCAGTCATGAATACTTAAAGGAGCATTGAAATCTAACTGCTGAATATAAGTTGTGGAATCGTTAAAAGTTTCGCCAGCAATAGGATAAGGGTAGAAATAGTCGTCCATATGGATGCCATCTAATTCATAACGATCAATGAGATCTTTTATTACGTTAAGGAGATGTTGGCGCACCTCTGCCAAACCGGGGTTGTAATTTAATTTGGTTCCATATTGTATAGCCCATTCAGGATGTTTTTTGGCTGGATGTGAATAATGTAATGAGTCGGAGATATTTAATGATGCTCTGAATGGATTGATCCAAGCATGAAGTTCAAGATCTCTTTTGTGCGCTTCATCGATCCAATACTGCAAAGGGTCGAAATTATTTTCAGGAGCTTTGCCTTGTTCACCTGAAATATACACAGACCAAGGCTCAAGTTCTGAAGGATAGATGGCATCTCCCGCAGGTCTAACTTGAAGAATGATGCTGTTCATACCCAGTTTTTCTTGCAAATTTAAAATTTCTTGAACCTCTTTTTTAAGCTGAGGAACATTTAATCCCTTTTCTGAGGGCCAATCAATATTTGTCACAGTTGCCACCCACACGCCTCTGAATTCGTAGAGAGATGACCGTTGGAACTGTCCTATGGCATCATTTGCCAAGAATAGAATCACGAACACCAAAAAGCATTGCAAACATTTTCTCATATCCAAAATCAATATTTATCTGCTGCGAAGATAATGAATATAATATTTGCATAAGGTTTGTCGTTAACTCACTGACAGCATGTTTTACATTACCAGTTTCTCTTAAAATGCTGTAGCGGAGAACAAAAAAGATCTTTTTACGTATAAAATGCTTTAATTAAGTTTTACGAACAGCCCAAATTTTACGATGTTTGTATTTTGAAACCTTTTGCCTACGTAATATAACTCATGCAAAATCAATTATTATCTTTTTTTTCAGATCGTGGATCCATCAGTAAAAAGGTTTTTTTAGGATATCTTTTTAATCTTCTGTTGCTTGTATTTGTTGCTGGAGCTACTTTTTGGGGAGTTGTAAAACTAAACAGGTGGATTGATAGCACTGAAAAAGTAGATAAGCTTCTTCATCAAATTTATTTGGCTCGCATAGAGATTGGCGGATTTTCACTAAATAGTGATACTGCACACTCCGATCAAGTAGATAGTTTAACACTTGAGATTAACAAAGCGTTGACAGAGGCACGCCAAAGCAAGCTGTATTCCAAAAGCCGTAAGGAACTCTTCAATGTTGGAGCTTGGGTTTCGGAGTTTAATCGTTTTTGGGTTATGTTTATCGATTTGAAAAAGCAAAAGAGTCTTTCTGAGGATCGAATGAACCTACTTTTTCAAAGAATCTTTGTCAATGCCCGAAAACCATTTCCCAAGGCCAAAGGAAATATCGATCCATCTGTAAGTGAGAGTGATTCAAAGAACGACCTGTTTATGCAACTTCTCTATCTTAAGGAAACTGAGAGGAGTATGTGGAATTTCCCCATAGATCAAGTAGATACAAAATTGGTGAACTCTATATTTTACCGAATCCACCTGCTTTTGCCACCAGATGACTTGGTAGATCCTTCTTCCGAAGCTGCTATCACACTACGAAACCTGAAAACAGATTTACGAAGTTATCAAACTGTGATGATTGAGCTTGTAAATGCATTGGTTGAGTTAGGGGAAGCACAGAAAATGATGGAGAAAAGTGCTAATAGCATTCAATCCTCAGGTGAGTTGGCTAACAACCATCAAAATGAGGCACTTGAAAGAGGCGCTTTATTGATCCTTTACATTCTTACAATAATTATTGTAATTGCTCTCTCTATAGGATTTTCTCTCGCTATATTTTATATGCGCCGCGTTCGTAAAGAAGAGGAGTTACGTGAAGCAAAAGATCTATTGCTGCGCGAAAACAGAAAACTACTCAACGATATTATTAATAACAGCTCCTCCATCATATATGTAAAAGATTTAAAAGGGAGGTATACACTTATCAACCAGCCCATGGAAGAGATTTTGGGTTTGGAGGCACATCGCATTATTGGAAAAAAGGATATGGATTTTTTACCTTCAGAATTTGCTGTGGTGAGCCAGATTAACGATCAAGAGGTGTTTGAAACTAATCATCCACTTCAGGTGGAAGAGTTTTATCCTGGGCCTTCTGGCAGACTCACATTTTTATCCAATAAATTCCCCATTCATAATGATGATGGTGAACTGGTAGCTTTGGGTGGTGTCTCTACCGATATCACTTTCATGAGAAAGACTTTGATGGACTTGGAAAAGAGCCGAGAGAACTATCTCAATATTGTTACCAACGTGCCTGGTGTAGTTTTCCATTGCTTGAACGATGCGCGTCGAACCATGCTTTTTATAAGTGGCGGTGTTGAAAAATTGATAGGATTGGGGATTGATGCTTTTATTCAAGAAGGGCAATCCATTTATCCTTTTGTAGATAGTGATGATTTATCAAAACTTAAGGAGACAGTTAAACAAGCTGTTCTGCGTCAACGTCCTTATGAAATTGAATACCGCATTCAGGATCTATACGGCCATCAAAAATGGGTCTATGAAAAAGGAATGCCTGTTTATGAGCCGAATTCTACCAAGGTAACTTTGCAAGGAGTTATTATTGATATTACGGCGCAAAAGGAGGCCATGACTGCATTAATGATGCGCGACCGACTGCTAGAAGGAGTTTCTGAAGCTGTTAAAGAGTTGATTGTTACTCCGGACCATAAAGAGGCTATATTTCGTGCCCTTCGTACAATGGGAGAAGGAGCGAATGTTACCCGTGCTTTTGCTTTTATTAACGTGCTTTCTCCAAAATCAGGGAAAGAAGCCATTGA
This sequence comes from uncultured Alkaliflexus sp., assembly GCA_964544795.1. Taxonomy (GTDB): domain Bacteria; phylum Bacteroidota; class Bacteroidia; order Bacteroidales; family Marinilabiliaceae; genus CAZHHH01. Next base: position 12,721 of record CAZJDS010000016.1, read on the forward strand.
GCATTTTGTAGAATGGGACAAGTCAAGTGTCTATAAAATTGAGCGATCTGATTTTCAGCAGGTAGATTACGAAAGCCTATCCGCATCATGGTTTCATCGGTTCAACGACAATAAAGAGGTGACTTTAGTACACTCAAAATCAGAACGGGGAGAGGCAGGATTTTTAACCACTATGAAACTTATGTCGGCCATGTTGGTACCCGTTTTTGTTCATGAACGCTTCTGGGGATTTATAGGGTTTGGGCAGGAATCTCACCATGGCAGCTGGAATGAATCTCATAAAACACTTTTTAAAGCATTCTCAGTTACTTTAGGAATTGTCATTGCAAGGAATGAAGGTGCCGTTGAATTACAAATAGCTAAAGAGTCGGCTGAATCAGCGACACGCGCCAAGAGTGACTTCTTAGCGCGTATGAGCCATGAGATCCGTACTCCCCTGAATGCCATTATTGGCTGGACCCACTTAGGATTGGAGAAAATAAATATTCCAGAACATGCTGATTTCTTAAAACGTATTCAATCTTCTTCACGCTCTTTGCTGGGCATTATTAACGACATTCTTGATTTCTCTAAAATTGAGGCGGGGCGACTTGAACTTGAAGTGATTGATTTTGGGTTGGAATCTGTGCTCCAAAACCTCTCTGATATTGTGCTCTTTAGAGCCAACGAGAAAGGGTTAAATCTCATATTTGATTATGGAGAAAATGTGCCTCTCGATTTGGTGGGTGATGCACTTAGGTTGGAACAAGTGTTGGTTAACCTTGTGAACAATGCAATTAAATTCACTGATCAGGGGGAAGTAATTGTAAAAATACGTGTGAAGTCTGAAAGTGAAGATCAGATAGAGATGTTGTTCTCTGTTGTTGATACCGGAATTGGCCTTAAAGAGGAGCAGCGTCTTAATCTATTTAAAGCTTTCTCTCAGGCAGATGTCTCTATTTCTCGCCGATATGGAGGTTCTGGCTTGGGACTGGCTATTTGCAAGCGATTAACGGCTCTTATGGGGGGTGAAATTTGGGTAGAGAGTGAGTATGGCGTGGGATCTGTTTTCTCATTTACAGCACAGATGGCTAAGCAGCCGATTCAGAAAAAAGAACAAATGCGCAATGCGTTTGAAGGATCAGGGGAGCAAGTGTTGATTGCTGATGCCAATCGCTCTTCTAATAGAAGCTTGCAAAATATGTTGCAGGAGTTTGGATTTTCTGTTCGCCAGAGTTATACCCAAAAAGGGTTACTGAAAGAATTAAAGCAAGTTGCAACTGCCGAGCCTGTGAATATTTTATTTGTAGATAAAAATATCGCTTTAAACTCGTTAGAAGAGTTGATAACTAAAATTCAAGCCACCAAAGGTTTTGATCATATGGTAATCACCACCAATCCTTTCGATGAATTTAGCGTGAAAGAAATCCTTCTACAGAAAAATATTGTGCCATTTCTTCTGCACAAGCCCACCAGTTACTCTTCTATTTTTGATTGTGTAATGGATGTTTTAGGAGGAGAACATGCAGCAGAATCATCCACTCTTATCAAACCAAAATCCTTTAGAGATCTTTTAAAGGAAAAACCACCATTAAAAATTTTGGTGGTGGATGACACCGCCAGCAACCGAAGTTTGGCCATGGAGTTACTTGCTATGGCAAATATTCAGCCCGAAGTAGCATCAAGTGGAGCAGAAGCCATCCAGAAAGCAAGAAGTTTTGATGGTAAATGTCCCTACCACTTGGTTTTGATGGATATTAATATGCCAGAAATGGATGGCTACGCAGCTACTAAGAAATTAAAAAAAGTGGCAGGTTGGGAAAGTGTTCCTGTTGCAGCCATGACGGCTGAAGTTTTGGGCGATGTGGAAGCCTTAACGCTTGAAGCTGGTATGGTGGGGATGGTTTCAAAACCCATTGATCCTGAAGAGATGTTTAAAGTCATACATAACTTAGTTTATGGCGAGCAACAATCTGTAGAGATGGGTTCTAAGTGGCAAGAGGAAGAAGATGTGGACTTTCCACCCATAGAGGGGTTGGATGTGCAAGCTGGCATTAGACGTATGGGAAGTAGGGTCGATCTATACAAAAGATTGTTAAAGGGCTTTTGCCACGACTATAAACATTTTGGCAGTTATTTTGAGGAGTTACAACTTCTAAATGATCGAGAAACTATCGCGAGGGTGCTTCACACTCTTAAAGGAATGGCTGGAACTATGGAGGCAGTAAATCTTTATCAATTATCCATTGAAACAGAAACTGCTTTTATAGCACAGAATGATAATTTTGACCAATTGGCTACAAAATTACAATTTGAGGTTTCAGAAATGGTGGAGATGCTTAATCATTTGCCTTTTTTAGAGACTTAACAGGGTTTAATTTTTGGGTTTATGACAACTTATTACTCTCATTTTAAAAAATACTTTCTCTTTCTTATCTCTCTTTCTCTTTTTTTAGGATGTGATTTTTATATGAAGAAGTTGGTGGATTTTCCCAGTATGCCATTGATTCATATTGATTTTGAAGAGGAGGTTGTCAATCGGGGGATTTTCTTCATCAATGTTCACGGGAAAGAAAATGTGAGTTATGCCGAAGGGTTGACTGGCAAGGTTTTGGATCTGACAGCCAATGCCCAATACCGAAAACCTATATTGATTAATTACACCGAAGGGCTCAACTGGGATGGATACCCTGGTATTACGATGTTGGTTTGGGTTAAGATGGATTCCAACGACCCTAATGAATATACCATTGTAGCACAAATGACCGATCATGACGACTTTGGTGAGATGGGATGGAAAATTGAAAATGCCTCTTGTGGAACTTGGAAGTGGACTATTAATGATGGCGCGAACACTTTTGTTTATCAACCCACCAGAGAACGGCAGCCTATTAATGATGATGATTGGCATCTTATAGGATTTTCTATCAATTATGCTGATCAGGAAGCGCGTCTCTATTATGACGGACTAAATGTTGCAGTTTATAGTTTGGAAGATTTTGATTTTGAGGCTTTTTCGGGAGGTGTTACTTTAGGAGGTGATCCGTTTTCACCCAGCCCCATCACAGATGTGTTTAATGGACAGTTGGATGATTTTATTGTATGGAGTAGAACTTTAACTGCTGAACAGATAGAATCTGTTTTTGCAAAAAAAATAAAGTCGAAGTACCGTCATACAGACCGAAAGTTGGATTCACTCACCGTGATGAGTTGGAATATTTGGAATGGAGGCCAACGTTTGGGCAAGTTTGTGGGAGTTCAACGGGTGGCTGAAATAATTAAGGAAAGTGGTGCCGATTTGGTCTCTTTGCAAGAAACAGGTGAGTCGGGGCCCATTATTGCAGATATGGTTAATTTTTATCTCTATCAGCGGGGAGATGGGTTAAGTGTTTTAAGCAAATATCCGTTGAGTAAAGCCTATAATGTTTACAATGCAAATGTTTCAGGCGCGGTTACCGTTGACTTGCCAAAAGGACAGAAGGTGGTTTTTTGTCCTGTGTCTCTTAGTTATCTACCCAATCAAGAGGCTTATATTTTATCGGGGCAGGCCGATCCTGATACTGTTTTAGTTCGTGAAATGAAAACCAGAGGAGCAGAAATGCGTTACATTGTTTGGGAGTTGCAATCTTTATTAAAACAGAAAGAGAAAGTTCCTGTGCTGGTTGCTGGTGAGCTAAATGCTGGTTCGCACTTAGATTGGACTGAACGTAATAAGAAAAATCGATTTGGTTTGGTGTTGGATTTTCCCACTTCAAAGATTGTCGAAGAGGCTGGTTTTATAGATGCTTATAGAGAGGTATTTCCGAATGAGATGAGTTATCCAGGATATACGTGGTCGCCAATGTTTAAGAATGTTCTGCACGATCGGCTAAGCTATATTTTCTATAACAGCCCTAGTATATTTCCATCTTCGTCTAAGGTGATTGATCAGCACCCTATCTTTTTTCCTTCTGATCATGCTGCAGTGATCGTCTCTTTTAAATGGAAGTAATTGGCTTGTGGGGATATGATTGTTGAGAAACTTTATAATTGAAATTAATAGGTAACTATCTATCTCTATAATTATAATCAAAAAGAGCCACAAGAATTAACTCCTTGCAGCTCTTTATAAAAATCAGCGAAAGCACCTAAAAGCCATGTCAATATTAGGCACATCTTTGCTGCAAATAATCTAATGTTGATTGAACCGATTTAATACTTCTTAAAGAATCGTTGTCAATGTCCAAATTAAATTTTGTTTCCAAATGGAAGAGGAAGCAGGTCATATCGATGTCGTCCATCATCATGTCGTATGAGAAAGATGCATCAGCAGCAATCCTATCCCTGGGCACACCAGTTTTTCTAAGCACTTTGTAAAGATCTCTTCTAATGGCCTTATTATTCATTTCAAATGATGTATTAAAATTGTATTACTTTTTGTGCGTTATCAATAATAGGACAATTCACTAAAAGAAGACACGTAGATGAAATTTGATTATTTTGCAATTAGCGTTGAAATATTTTATGGGTGTCTGTGATAAACGCATAAAGAGACTATCTTTGCATCTTAACAGAAAAAAAAGATACAATGAGCAACTGGTATGAAGTTAAAGTGAAATATGTAAAAATTGATGAACAGAGCGGACGCGAAAAAAAGGTAACAGAACCCTATTTGATAGATGCGGTTTCGTTTACTGAAGCAGAAAGCAGAATTCATGCTGAATTGGAACAGATGATAAAAGGCGACTTTCAAGTAACAAATATTAGTAAAGCCAATTACAGCGACCTTTTCCCATTTGACAATGCCGATAGATGGTTCAAATGCAAGGTGAACTACGTCTCTCTGGATGATGCAGCAGGCAAAGAGAAAAAGGTCTCTTCACAAATGTTGGTGATGGGGAACGATCTCAAAGAAGCTTACGATAACCTGATGACTTCATTATCTGGAATGGCTGTAGACTTTAATGTGGTAGGTATTAACGAAAGTCCCTTGATGGATGTTTTTCCTTACTTTAAAGAAGAGTAATTGAAATAACCTCTTTTTTATTGAGAATGAATAAGCTCTCCCAATTAAGGAGAGCTTATTTATCATAAAAATTAGATGGCTGAGCCTGTCGAAGCCCATTTTTTAAAAGAAAAGATAATTTCCTTCTTAGACATATTTTTATGGCACTTCGGCAAGCTCAGTGACCAAAAGATATTATTGACCAAGAAGTAAACGAGCTATTTAACTATCAACTCACCCATCTAATTAACCCTCGAGCTACATCTCTTAATTCTCATCCTGCATCTCAACCTCAACCTCAACCTCAATCTTAACTTCATCCTCATCCTCACCCCCGTTATAACCTACTTTAATCTTTCAACCATTAAACTTTTTCCGTTCTTTACTGTCTTATTGTTTGTGGACATAAGAATAGACAACAAAAATCAAATTGTAGAATAAATGAATAAGCAACAAAAGCGAGTGCTTCAAATAGGTTTGACCTTATTGATTGTAGCATTTTTGGTGATATACAAAGCTGGCTGGTTCAGAAACACTTCTTCTGAGAATCCTCAACAGATGAATAGATTAACGGCATTGCCCGTAACTGTGGTGAAATTGGAGACTTCTACTATGGAGACCTCCATCAAGTCTGCAGGCACTTTGATCCCTGAAGAGGAGGTTTCTGTGACGACAGAGGTGTCTGGAATGGTTAGTGCTATTCATTTTGAAGATGGGATGACTGTGAAGAAAGGTGACTTGTTGGTTCGTATCAACGATGATGAATTGCAAGCACAGCTGGAGAAAGCCGAGCATCAACGTGATTTGGTTCGTCAAACTTTAGAACGGCAAGAGGTGCTTTTAAAGAAAGATGCCATCAGCCTCGAAGCATTTGATAAAGTGAAAACCGATCTTCTGGTTCTAGATTCAGAAGTGCAATTGCTGAATGTGAAAATATCTAAGACCTATATCAAAGCTCCATTTTCTGGACGTATTGGTTTTAGGAATGTGAGCCAGGGTTCTTATTTGCAACCTGGGATGGTTGTAACCCGTTTGGTGAAAACGTCGCCTCTTCGGCTCGAATTCGCAGTTCCTGAACGATATCAATCTGAAAAGTTAACAGGCCGTAATGTGCAATTTACTGTGGCTGGTTTTAACGATCAATTTACTGCAGAAATATATGCTAAAGAGCCGCAAGTGGATGAACGCACTCGTTCGTTGGTTCTTCGAGCCAGATATGCCAACTCCGACCAAAGACTTTTGCCAGGGATGTTTGCCAATATTACGGTACCCATTCAGCGGCTTGAAAATGTAGTGCAGGTTCCTGCCCAAGCTATTATTCCTGAGATGAATGGCGAAACTGTATTTTTATACAAAAATGGTGTTGCCTTGAAACAGAATGTAGTTACAGGAATTCGTGATGAGAACAATGTTGCCATTACAGAAGGTTTGGCTGCAGGCGATTCTGTAATCACTTCAGGGATTCTCCAATTACGTCATCAAATGCCTGTAAAAGTGCAGTAGTACCTTCATAAGAAAGATAGGCAAACTTCAATTTTCTAATAAACTATAATGAGTAGTATATCCTCCATAAGTATTAAGCGTCCAGTTTTGTCCATTGTGATGAGTATTTTTATCGTCATTATTGGTCTTATCGGCTTTACATTTTTAGGCGTTCGAGACTATCCCAGTGTGGATATGCCTATTATTTCGGTTTCAACTACCTACACTGGTGCCAATGCCGATGTGATTGAAACTCAGATTACCGAACCTTTAGAGCAAGCCATCAACGGTATTCCTGGTATTCGGAGCATCAGCAGCAGCAGTCGTGATGGAAGAAGTTCCATTACTGTAGAGTTTGATCTGGAGGTGGATCTGGAGACAGCTGCCAATGATGTGCGAGATAAGGTGGCTGGTGCACAGCGTCGCTTGCCAGAAGATGCGGAGCCTCCTACAGTGTCAAAAGCCGATGCAGATGCGCAGCCCATTTTTTCCATCACCATTCGAAGTGATTCTCGTTCATTAATTGACCTCACCGAATATGCTGAGGTGAATTTTAAAGAACGATTGCAGACCATACCTGGCGTGAGTAACGTGATGACCTGGGGCGCCAAGCGTTTTTCCATTCGTTTGTGGATGGATCCTGCTCGACTGGCAGCATATGGAATTACTCCTGTGGATGTGCGCAATGCATTGCTTCGTGAAAATATTGAGCTCCCTTCGGGTAGTATAGAAGGTGATAATGTGGAGTTGACAGTGCGTACAATGG